>JAPPGB010000164.1 GCA_028821475.1 Spirochaetaceae bacterium | reverse complement strand
TATTCCGACGAATTTTCCTTCACACCACGCGCCGCACTAGGCGAGGATCAGGGGTCTTGCCGTCGACCGACACGCGGGTCGGGGTCTGGGCGGTCCCGGCCAGCGACACCGAGAAGCTGCCCTTCGCGGGGACGGAGTCCTTGCCCAAGGTCGTGCTGAAAGTCAACTTCACCGTGGCCCCGTCCACCGACGCGCTGTCGAGGGCGAACGCGGCGAACGGAAGGTCCGGCACCACGATGTCGTACGCTACGGCAAGCCTGCCATTATCCGCAGCCGACCCAGGACCCCGCTGGCCGGCCACTCCCACGTCGATCCGGGGCACCCCCGCCGCAACGGTCAGGGTGGAGCTGCGGCTATCCGCCGGTCGGCCAACGGTCCTCCAGACGAATGAGTCCGCTGGACCGAAGTAGACGATCCATCTGTCGGCGGCCGGCCCGGTGGTCGCGGGCGTCCAGTAGAGCGTGACCTGGCGGGCGCCGGGGCCGGGCACGGCATAGCCCGTCGGCCGGTGCGGACAGCCCGAGCTGCAGCCACCCTCTCCGCCGTCTACGAGCTCGACCGGCTGCTGCGCCTCGGCCGCCCCGGCTCCGAGGATCAGCAGGACGAAGGCGGCGGCCACCGCGCAGGCGCGCGCGAGGCGGGGAAGCCGGAATCCGGAAGGTGGCGGGGAAGGAGAGGCGGGCGCGGGGCCCGCCGGTCGGCGGAGGCCGGCCCTCAGCCGGCCATGGCGCTCCCGCGGGCCGCCCGGAGCCTGCCCTGAGCCTGTCGAAGAGCCCGTGCCGGGCCGCTCAAGGGAGGTGCGGCCCATGGCGTCAGCCGCTCCCTATCCGGGACGGCGCGTTCTCCTTGTACCACCGAGCGTCGGTGTGGCCGGCGATGGTCAGCGTCGCCGTCGTGTCCTCGGAGTCGCTCTCGGTCAGCGTCGCCGCGCTGTCGGAGAGCGCGACCCCGTAGGCATGCACATCCGACACGCTTACCGTGGGCAATGTGCCTTCTGCCGCAACGGTCCCCGTGGCGAGCGACAGGGCGAGGCTGAGCAGGTACGCCGTCGCGAGCCATCCGCGCGCGAGGCGGGTAGCGAAGCGGGACGCGAAGAAGCGGGGAGGCGGCGGGGAAGGACAGCGCCTGGCTCGGCTCTCGGCTCTCGGCTCTCGGCTGCCGACCGGATTCTCATTTGCGCAAGAGGAGGCGCCACACCGAGCACCCTACCCACGGTTGGTTGGAATGTCTATAGCATCTGCAAATCTCTAAAACGAGTCTCTATTACGTGTATTGTTACCGTGTACATCTCCACGGTCATCGCCTGCATCGGGTCGGGAGTTCAGAGGTAGTTGAGGGTGGCCAGCTCGGGGATGCGGCGGGGGTTGAACTTGCCGTCGCGGTTGACCGGGTTGTGGTAGCGCCAGGTGCGCTGCTCGGTTGGCGCGTCGGGGAGGCGCAGCACGGTGGCGGGACGGGTGGTGGTGACCAGCCAGTCGATCAATTCGGTGCGCAGCTCCTCCACGGTGTCGCGGTGCCGCGGTTGCGGGGCCAGGTTGTCCTGTTCCCAGGGGTCGGTCTCCAGGTCGTACAGTTCCGCGAAGCCGCGCTCCTCCCACTCGGCGCCGAAGCGGGCGAACATTCCCACCGGGTAGTGGACGTAGCGGTAGCGGCCCTTGCGTACGCTCTTGCTGAACGCGAACTCGGTCACCGCGATGCGACGCACGCCGCCGGTCTCGCCGCGCAGCAAGTGGGAGATGTCGTGGCCGTCGCCGGTCTCCATCTCTTCGATGCCGGCCAGCGCACACGCGGTGGCGGCGAAGTCGACGCTCTCCACCAGCTCGTCGGCCACCCGGCCGGCCGGGAAATGGCCCGGCCAGCGCCAGATGTACGGCACCCGGGTAATGGCGTCGGAGCAGATGCCGGGCGCCTTCTCCATGATGCCGAACTCAGCGGCGTAGTCGCCGTGGTCGGACGAGTACACGACGATGGTATCGCCGGCCAGGCCGGCGTCGTCCAGGAACTGCAGGAACTCACCCACCGCGTGGTCGACGTGGCTCACGTTGCCCAGGTAGCCGTGCAGCTTGCGCAGCCGGCCGGCCACGAAGGTGCGCGGCTCGAACAGCGGCCAGTCGGTGGTGCGCCAGCGTTCGACCGTGGCCCGGAAGTGCGGCGCCTTGCCGTGCAGGTCGTGGTCGGCGTTGGGCGGCAGGGTCAGGCCGTCCTCATCGTACAGGTCCCAGAACGGCTGCGCCGGCGTGTAGCACTGGTGCGGCTTGGGGAAGTTGGCCTGCAGGAAAAAAGGCCGCCCCTCGTCAGCGCAGCGGCGCATGAAGTCGATGCCGGCGCGCGTCAGGTAGCCCTCCTGGCCATCCTCGTAGCTCACCTTGCTCGCGCGTGCGTCGCAGGTCTGGCGGCCGGCGGCGCCGAACTCCTGCATCGCGCCGTGGTCCTCCAGTTCGGTCAGGCCGCGCTCGGCCAGGTAGTCGGCGTACGCCGCCGAGCGCCCGCCGATGCTTGATCCGCAGGTCTCCAGGAAGAAGTCCACGTCGTCCTCCACCCAGTACTCCGGGCAGTGGATCTTGCCCACCGCGCCGGTGCGGTAGCCGTGCCGGCGGAGGTGGCCGAACAGCGTCGGCAGCCCGCCCGGGTTGGGTCCGCTCAGGCCGTAGTAGCCGTGGTTGTGGCAGTACTGCCCCGACAGCCAGCAGGTGCGGCTGGGCGTGCAGATCGGGTTCTGAGTGATGGCGTTGTCGAACCGCACCCCCTCGGCCGCAAGCCGGTCGAGGTGAGGGGTGTGCACGTCCGGGTGCCCCTTGTGGCCGAGCACCTTGGCGTGGTGCTGGTCCGAAAAAAGCAGCAGAATATTGGGCCGGCTACTCATGCGCGCCATGGTGCCATCTCCAGCCGCTAGCGGGAACCGCAGCCGGCCGCATTGAGGGTCCACATGGCTGCAACAACCGTGGTCGCGGCGCCACACCTGCGCTTCACGGCCGCCGGGATATACCGTGACCGGGAGCGCGGCACTGCGCCGAAGCAACTCGACGCGGCAAGGGGCCGCTCCACCGCCGGCGAACGCTCTGTCGGCGCCGCGGCGCCCCCGCTGGCCGGGCTGCCTGACCTTACCGGCGCCGGGATGAGCCTGTGCATGCGGCTGCGCGACCGTGACGGCACCTGGCAGGCGCCGCTGTTCGGCAGTTACGGCGCCGACGATACGGTGAGTTTCTTCCTGGAGGGTACGGACGGCGCCGCCAAGCCGTTTACCATCCGGCACGGGGAGAACGCGCACCACACCCCCTACCGGGACCTGTTCGGCATGCCCGGCGGGCCGCGGGCGGTGCGCGGCAGCACCGCACTGCTGGAGTTCACCTGGGGGACCACGCCGCACGCCGGCATCGTCGCCGCGCTGCAGGAGCGGGGATGCGGTGAGCCGCTCCTGGGTGAAGCGCGCAGCGGCATCATGAAGGTGAACGTGCCGGTGGCCCACGTCGGGGCGCACGGCTGGCACGACGTCGTGGTGCGCTTCACCGGCCCCAAGCTGGAGCTGTTCGTCGACGGTGTGCTGGTCGACGAGGAGTTTCCGGTCGGCACGACCCGCCCGAGCACCGCGCCACTACTGATCGGCGCCGCCGCCACGCCGGACGGCATACGCGCCGGCTTCCACGGCCTTGTGGATCACGTCGCGTTGTGGGACCGCGCCCTCTCCGACGCCGAAATCACCGCGCTGAGCGGCGGTGCAGGCGAGGTGGCGCGCCGCCGCGGCGAGATTCTCGGCACCGCCGGTGAACGGCTCCAGTACTGGCGGCCGCCCGGTCACAACGCCCGCGCGGGTGACTGCATGCCGTACTTCGACGGCGAGACGTTCCACCTGTACTACCTGGTGGTACGGCGCAACCATCACGGCAAGTGGCAGAGCGGGCACGGCGGCCTGCAGATCTGGCACGCGTCCACCCGCGACCTGCGCCGCTGGCGGCAGCATCCGATCGCCGTGCCGATCTCCGAGCAGTGGCAAAGCTGGTGGGGCACCGGCTCATTCGCGCTCCACGAAGGCACTTGGTTCACCTACCAGAAGGGCCCGAGCCTGCTCTCCGAGCGGCCGTGCGGCGGGGTACAGCTCGCCACCAGCACCGACGGCGTTCACTTCACCGCGCAGCAGCCGCACCCGGCGCTGCCCGGCTACGACTGCGACATCTTTCACGACGCCGCCACCGGGACGTACCACCTGCTCACCACCGACGACCGCGCCGGCCGCGAGGTGGCCGTGGTCCGCTGGACCTCGCGCGACCTGCGAAACTGGACGCGCGTGGCCGAACCGGTGCTGGTGACGGTGCGTGACGAGTACAACATCGACATCTGCCCGCACCTGTTCGAGTGGAACGGCTGGTACTACCTGTTCGCCGGCTTCGACGGGCGCGGCGGGGTGTGGATGTCGCGGCAGCCGTTCGGCCCATGGCGGCAGCATCGCCCGGTACGGCTGGACATACCCACGGTACCGAAGACCGCGCCGTTTCCCCCGGGACGCCGCATATCTGCCGGCTTCCTGGCCGACCGCGGCTGGGGCGGCAACGTCGTGTTCCGGGAACTCATCCAGCACCCCGACGGAACCCTCGGCACCCGCTTCCCGCCGGAGATGGCGCCGGTGGCCGGACCACCCGCGAAACTGCGCTACCGGCCGCTTACCAGCGGTGCGCTTACCAGCGGTGCGCTCACCGGCGGCGCGTCCGGCGGCAGCTCCGCCGTTACGCTGCGCGCGGCGTCCGGCGCCCAGGCCGCGATCCACGCCGGCACGCCGGCCGACGCGCGGCTGCGGTTCACGGTGGCTCCGGACCCCTCGACGCTCGGCCCGTCCAGCAGCTTCGGCGTGGCGTTGCGCTGTGGTGGCCGCGGCCCGGCACCGCTTGCGGCGCGTGCCGGAGTGCTGGCCTTCCACCCGCACGCCGGGACCGTGACGCTCAGCACCACCCACGCGCAGCCCGACGGCACGGTTTCCGAGGCGGTGATCACCGACGTGGCCGGCCTCGACCGCCCGATTGCCGTCGAGGTGATCACCAGCGGCGACATCGTCGACGTCTGCATCGACGGCCGGCGCACCATCATCGGCCGCCACTGGAACCCGGCCGGCGACCGGCTGACCTGGTTCGCCAATCACGCCACGCTGGCGTTCACCGGCATCGAAGCGGCGCCGTTGTAGCGCCGAGCCGAACTCCGACGTCAATACGTATATACTTTCCCTGCCGGAACTTAGATTCCGTTCGGAGCACTGACTACGCGTCCGACCGAAAAATCTCGTACGATCTCTATCAGATCCTACATACTCGGTTTCCACGCGCGCGTGAAAGCTGCTACCCCGCCACCAGGTATTCTTGACAAGTCTCATCGAGACCTAGCATACTCAAGTCGTGAACGAAGCGGGTGGACACGGACTCCCCACCGAATCAACACTTGATGACCGGGTAAGGCGAGATCGTCGGAATGCCGACCTCGCTGTTGAAGCGGCAAGATTCCAACTTACGAATCTCCGACCGCCACCGCCCCCCTCCATCACTGATCCGCCAGACCCAACCAATCGTCGCAGACAGACATTCCGTCGACGCCGTGCAGCCCTTGAAGCAATTACCGACGAACCATTCCACGTTATGGTGGAGGTCAGCACCGAAGTCGCCGGTGACGGCGACAAACCAACAAAACAGAAGCAACTCTGGTATGCAAATACAAATTCCTCGTCAAACGAGGTCCTAAGTCATAGCGGTCAGTCGTTGAATGTACTTTCTTGGACACATCCCGGGCTCCAGATTGCAATAACGCACGAGATTGGTGACCGCAAGAGTATCCGCGAGCCCGGTTACCGACTAATCAGCGTAGAGCCCTCTGCAAGAGCTCGATTCGACAACCTGTTCCCTGAGATTTCTGGTGTTTATCAGCCTGGTGGAGCCGTACGCCCACGCACCTCTGCGCGTGCCAAGATTGGACTAAAGTCCGTGAAATTGGATATGACAAGTGACCAGGTGTCTGCGTTCATATCCCGGATGACCGGTCTGATGATCGTAACGGGAGCTCCAGGATCGGGAAAGACAACCGTCGCCTTCCAGCGCATCCGACTTCTTTTTGACCAGCAATATGAGGGTTGGTCCGACAACCACGGCGTTCACTATGAACCAAGCCTGACGCGCGTTTTTCTAGCAAACGACAACTTGGCCGAGCAAGCGAAGCGCTTATTGAACGAAGAACTAGATATCCCCGAACATATCGTCCTGTCTGTTAGAGAGTTCATCGATAGCTATATCAGCCATACTTGGCCGTATAGGCATGGTGCTCGTCCACGTCAAAGAACACTCTCTCCGCTGGAACGCGCCGCACGAGCCGCTGTGTTGGGCCTTTCGGACCACCATGACCTCATGCGCCTATGGGAGGTCTACGAGCGGCAAATCGTTTCCAAGCTCAAGTTTGCCCGCCGCTCATCATGGATGGCGCTCGGTCGAGACGAACGAGGTGCTCTTGCAGATCTGGCAAGCCGTCTTGCTGCGGTTAGCTCCCAAGTCCGGATTGGTACTGACCCCTCGGCCTCAAGATTGTCGATGCAAGCGGTCCATTCGTCGGTCGGAGATAGCTATTCCCGGGCGAGGTTGTCCGTACCTCGTGGATCGCGTCGACGCTTCGACTCACTATTTCACCAATGGTTGTACGACGTATATGACCCTCTGTCGGCATTGAAATCATACTTTGGTAGCAGGAGCGCCGAAGCAGCTTATAGGATGCGTCGTGGTACTGGAAGTAGGGTGGACGAGGCAACCGTGCTCCGTAACATGCTGGAAGACTGGACCGACCGCATTTACAGTTTGGACGATCGCCCCTGGATCGCTTGGCTCCTGCGTTTCGTGCTTCCGGAGACTAACGACCCGCACTCGGGATTCTTTAATGTGCCCGCCGCCATCGTCCCCGCAATGACCGGCGACCTTCGATGGACTCACATCGTGATCGACGAGGCGCAAGATCTCAGTGTAGCCGCTGCCTCGCTGATCTCCTCACTTGTCGATCCGCGCGGAGCCTTGACAGTGTCCTCAGACTTTCGGCAGATCGTCAGCCCGGTTCGTGGAATGACGTCGCCGGAGGCGCTTCACGTTGGAAGTACAATACGCGAGTACGGAGCAGACCGCGTCTTTCCGTTTGCTAGAAATATGCGGCAAAGTAAGCAAATCGGGAGTTTTCTACAAGGCTTCTACGAACAGGCTTTCGGTGAGCGACCGACTTTCTCTGTTAACGATGTGCTCGAGGACATTAAGCCGCACTTGATTCTATCCCCGCCACATCGTCATGCGCTTCGAATTAGCCAACTCGTAGCCGTGCTGCGACGCTCGGCGGATATAGAGAGTGTAGCGCTCCTTCAGATAAATGAAGACGACCAATCCCTCATCCGCATGCGTTCCGAGCTTCGTCGCCTCGGCATGCCTCTCGCGCCGGCGTGGGCAGGATCTGGTAAAGGCCTGCTTACGACGTCCGTCGAGCGAATTAAGGGGATCGAGTTTGACGCGTGCATTATCCTTGGGTTGGAGGAGGTCGAGAGTGCATCGTTAAACTGCACCATCAATCGAGCATATGTCGCGCTCTCGCGACCAACGCGGCGACTATTCATCGTGGCCGAGGACTTTCCGTCAATTCTTCGGCGCGTGTCGCGGCGACTATTCGATTTAACACAATCCTGAATCAAGAGGTGCCCTGATAGGTGACGGAAGAGCAGCCCATTTTGTTTCCCGCATTTGCCGAGTTCGTCGAGCAGACCGGCCTGTTGGCTAACGCTCGCGGTATCTTGGCTGCACGACTCCCGCGGATACTCGGTCAAGGACACACTCGCGCCGACGGTCTCGACATGCCACCAGCGGTCATCGAGCGGCAGCAGGAGCTCGCTGGATTAACACTTTCCGAAGAGGGTGCCAATCGACCGGCGGTCGTCGGAGAGGTCTTGGAGGCGACGCGGGCAGTTCGAGAGCATGCGGAACGAATGAGACATCTAGAGAACCGTCGACGGTTTGCCCTTCAAGTGATGAGCAAGCTGCAGGGTGTACGTACCGGAAGCAAGGACAATCAGTTCTTTGCCGGTCGCTTGATTCTTGTTTCCGACACGGGTGGCCAAAATTGGTCTTGGTCTATGACACGTCACTATCCGGTCGTCGAAAAGATTCCCGCCGACGTCCGATACGTAGTCGCCGGATTTGTGGCTGCCGACCAAGCCGTTGATAGGTGGACCCTTCCGATTGACATTTTTCTCGATCGATTAGAGCTCTCGTGGGGCATCGCAAAGCACATCTCAGAGGGTGAAGAGGTACTAATTTCAGATGTCGCGAGGTTGTTCAAGGTGGCCGTGCAAAGTCCGCGGTTTTGGGGCAACCCGTCACGGCGGTACTTTGAAGATGTGCCGGAGGCCGTCTTTGTTTCGAATCTAATCAATTGGCGCCGACATCGGTCATCATCCGGAAGGAAGGATCGCTTTGAATTGGTGCCGGCGACGCTCAACCAAGCTCACGGTCCCAGATCGCGACCATTCTTCGTGCCGGCTAACGCAGAGGGGACGATAGTGAGGCCGATGATCTATATGCGGCGAAAGATGGGCTAAAGAGGAGGAAAGGAGTGGAAGTGACGATCAGCAAGAACGATGCCCTTCGTCTGTTGCAGGTGTTGATGAACGCCCCGATTGCGCCAGGTAGGTATTCGTATTTTATCAATTCCGGGACCGACCACATACTTAACGCGCTTGATCACAACTACTTTCGAGGCCAGTTAGCAGCCGGTATTGGGTGTTTCAAGTATCTCGAGGGCGACTACGGGAGTGGAAAGACGCAGTTCATTAATAGTCTTTCTCGAAGGGCGAGTGAGCAGGAGATAGTTACGTCCATCGTGACGGTTGGCGTCGAGTGTCCGTTCAACTCTCCGGTAGGAATATTTCGGGCGGTTATGGAGTCTTTTCAGCCTCCTTTCAGCGAACATTCCGCGGACGACGATTCAAAGGGAATTGAGGTCTTGATTGACAGCTGGATCCATCGAAGAATCAGACAACTTGGCGCGGAGCCCGGTGAAGACGTCCCGGAGCTGGTACAGAGGCAGCTTGAACAGCAGATTGTGGGGCTGTGGCGGGGCGCCCCGGACCCTCAGATGGCGGCCGCGCTCGCGCAGCTTAGTAAGCGGCTGTTGGAGTTGGCATGCGGAGCTGTCGATGCCGTGTCAGACATCGAATTGATAGCTTGGATAAGGGGTGAGAATGCTCGCTCTAGCCGACTACGAGCCAGCGGACTATATGAGCCGGCACGGGATGACAACGCCTTTCGCCGGCTCAAGACAGTGATCTCTTTCTTGCGCACGCGTATGGCTTATCGCGGCTTCGTTATTGCGTTCGACGAAGGAACTCGAACGTCGTCGTTTCGGCGCGGGTCTCCGAGGCAGCGACAGGCAATCGAAAATCTCCTGACAATGATCAACCAAAACGCCGAGGGTGAATTCGGAGGTGTTATGTTTATTTACGCTGCAACACCCGATTTCCGCGCGGAAGTCATCAGCACATATCGTGCTCTTCAGGATCGCATCGGGACGAAAGCGTTTTCCGTGGGCAGTCCGCTGGTGCCCCTCATCAATATCGAGGAAGCTTACTCGCAAGACGTGGTCTACAGCATCGGAGAAAAGCTACTCAGCGTCTTTGGTCGTGCGTATGATAGGCAATGGAACGAGAAGCTCCAGCTTTCGAATATGAGAAAGGTCGTACGCGCGCAGGAACAGAAGGAGTTCGAAACGCCCAAGCCGAGGTTTTTCGTATACCAATATTGTCGCTTTCTCTATCAGCAATTGGAACTCGAACAGTCTATCAGCTCCGAGCAAGCGCGTCACTTTGTCGATGGGAACGAGCCACCTCTTGGCGGTGGGCCGGATGATTGACGCAGGATCTGAAGTAGAGCATATCGAATTCGGAATTGGCAATGTAGTGACGGTTTTCGGAGATGTAGCGACCGTTGAATTCTTTGGCGAGAGAATCGACGTTGCGATCTCCGAATTGCAGACTCGTGTTGGTTCCGCAAAGCCGAACTTGCCTCCTCAGAAAGAGCAGTCTGTCTCAGACATCGAGTTTCGTAAGACATTCGAAGCTGTCAATCTTGGAGTCGTTCCCACCGATCCCACTAGGCTAGTAAAGCTTACGATCGGGGGACAGAAGCTCGATGCCGAGCTTAGTGCGTTGCTTAGTCGTGCGGCGGTTCGCGGCGCGTGCCGAACCTATTTGGGATACTATGGATCGGGGAAGTCCCATCACCTTCGAGTGGTAAGGTCAGTAGCCCTGCGTGACGGCTGGGTCACCGCGTGCCTAGAACTTGATCCAAAAGCAGCCGATCCCGCCAAGCCGTCCACGGTTTACCAAGCGCTGATCGCCAGCCTAGAGTTCCCAGCGCGTGAAGATGGCTCTCAGAGTATTGACTTTTTCGACCTCGTTAAAGAGATTCGGCAGAATTGGGGAATTGTCAGCGAGCTTCCCTACGTCAAGCGTTCGCCTTGGTTCCGTCATGGTCTTAGAGCTCTATTGTATCTGTCGCACCGACGAGACGATCCCGACTATGTCGCCGCCGTGAACTGGCTCGCCGGGCAAGTGAAGCAGATCCGAGCGATCCGATCGCTAAGTTGGCGTGCCGGATACAGGCAGAAGATACCCTCTCTTCCTCAAGTAAAGGACACCGGAGTAGTGTATGCCTACAATTTGGTTGTCCTACACCACATCCTCCGCGAATTGGGGTACAAGGGGCTTGCAATCGTCGTCGACGAGGCGGAGCATGTCCGGACGTACTCAGTCAATCGATATGTACGGGCAAGCAACTTTCTCGACGTGCTTGCTCGGTGTGCGCAGCCTCCGAAACTACACCTTGCCGATCCACACGATGACTATGGTGACCTAGGTTTACCGTCCTTCTGGAAGGAAGGACCTCACTTTGTGCTTTTTGTGGGCCTGACGGAGGCGGAATCTAACGATCGGCCAGCTTCGAGCGGTAACGTAAGTTTGAGTTTGTTGGTCCAAGAAGGATCGGATGTCGTGCAGCTTTCTCCACCGCCCGAGGCAGCGTACGGACGCTGGTGTGAGGACTTCCTCGCGGCTTGTGCGGAGCATCTTGGGCCGAAAGTGCACGTTCTCACAGACA
This sequence comes from Spirochaetaceae bacterium, assembly GCA_028821475.1. GTDB lineage: Bacteria > Spirochaetota > Spirochaetia > SZUA-6 > Bin103 > Bin103. The sequence goes on along the minus strand of JAPPGB010000164.1, from coordinate 45,488 downwards.
CACAAGTGAGCACTCAGATCGCCGGTATCCTGAGGGCAAACTTCGCGCAAGCGACGGGTGATGACCGACTGTTGAGGAATTGGACAAAACTAGCAAGCTTGGGGCCAGCCGTCTTGCTTAGCCATGAAAGACAGTTTGAGCCGGATGAACTTGCTGAAGCAATTAGCCGTGCGGCTGTTGAAGTGTCAGGGGAAGTTCTTCCTTGGGATGACTGAGACCCGGAAAAGTCTACAGCGTATGATGCCGGATGCTTTTCCGGTGTTCTTCGATCGACGCATACCATACGATTCACAAGCGTCCGTGATGCCCGTGATTGTTCGCGGGCAAGATGTTCTGTTCGCTGCTCCGACAGCGTCGGGAAAGACGGAAGCAGCCATCGCGCCGCTCCTCCAACGACATCTTTCCTTTCGGAGATCAGTGCTGTCAACCGTTTATGTCGCGCCGACAAAGGCGCTCGTAAACGATCTGTACGAGAGATTAGTCGGGGCGCTCCGGGCGAGGTTTCCGAATGCCTTTGCTCGGTATACCGGCGACCGGCACGAACTTCGCGATCCTGTAGGAAGGTTCTGTGTCTTGGTGACACCGGAGGCTCTAGATTCGCTACAGTTGCGGCACCCGGAGACACTTGCCGATGTTCGCGCTGTCGTGATCGACGAAATTCATCTGTTGCACGGGCAGCCGCGCGGACAACAACTCCGACATGTTATAGATCGGTTGAGGGTGGCTTCGACTTCGGTCGCCTCGCAACGGGACAGATTTCAGGTCGTTGGGATGACCGCAACTCTTGACGATATCGAGACGGTTCGCGACATATGGTTGGGAGACGGAGCAAAGGTTGTGTCGGAGGGTTCACCTCGGCAGATCACAAGCGAGCTATTGGATGTGCCGGAGGACTCGGCGCAGGATCCGCTTCTGAGTCGAGCTCGCGCAATCGCGAGATGGCTTGATAGCGTCGATGTCGATAAGCTACTCATCTTCGCCAACGCTCGAAACACAGCACATTCGATAGCGGCACACCTTCACCGAGAACTCGAAGGTACGCGCTGGCCTGTACATCTGCACTTTGGCGCCCTCTCGGCGTCTCACCGCGAACGAGTCGAGGATCTTATGCGGCGCGAGAAATGCGGGGTCTGTATAGCTACCTCTACGCTTGAGCTAGGTATCGACATCGGCGACATAGATGCAGTCGCGCTCGCGGAGCTGCCTGCCAGTGTAAGTGCGTTTCTCCAGCGCATCGGACGCGGCAATCGTCGCAGTGACATCTGTCGTGTCTTGGGATTTAGGAGTTCGATCGAGGAAGAGCAAGTGTTCCACGCATTAGTCGACTGCGGACGGAGAGGGGAGCTCGATGACGCTCACGAGTATGATAGAGCGTCAGTAAGATTTCAGCAAGTTGTTAGTCTATGCTGGCGGGCGATGCGTAGCGACAGAGGGTTGACGCTTGCAGCGCTTGCCAGAGAAGCGGGTACAACCACGCATGCAGGCGTGGTACGGGACATGGTCGACACCGGGCGCCTTAAGAATGTCGGTGGCGCGCTTCTTCCTTGCGATCGCTTGGTTGACGTAGCAGACGCCGGACGAATTCACACCGTCATAGCCGGACAGAGTAGCGTTGTCGTCCGTGATTCGAAAACAGGTGAGGCAGCGCTGCGCATGGCAAACGATACGCGTTCGGGTGACGCCGTGTTTGTCGGAGGCTCTATGCGTAGGTTAGTCCAAGACACTGGTGGTGATTCGTTCTTGTCTGATTCGGTGAATCGTTCGAGACGGATAGCTCGGATTAGGGCAGTTGGTCGCGGTCAGCCGCTTAGTCGTAGTGTGGTTTGGGCGCTTGCTCGACAGTTGTGTCAAGATCCAACCACCTGGAAGATTTTCCGATTGGAGTTGAAGACGTGGGGGGGCGAGCCGTTCAATCGGCTGGTCGCACAGTTTCTCACGCGATATGGGTCGAAAGGACCGTATAGACCATCGACTATTGGAGTTCACGGTCCAATGCCGAACGAGGGAATCACCATTGAAGCATTACACGACTGGGCGATGCGGACCGAACGGGACGCAGACTTACCACTCAGCGTTGCCAAGAGATTCGCCGATCCTAGCCGCTTCTATGACGAATTGTCGAGTGAACTTGCGGCCGAAGAGAGGCGACGTTCGGTGCCTTGGAGCTCCTTTCGTCGCTGGCTCGCGCAGATAAGGGTCATAGAGAAGGTGAATCTCTGACCGTTGTAGGGTTGCGGTGGGTAGGCCGACAGCTATCGCCGTTTCGTCAATACCTGACCTGTCACAGCGCTGCAACGCTTTCTGATGTGGCGTTAGTCCAACCGCGGGATCAGACTATATGTCGGCGAATTCATTCTTTACCGCCGAAACTACCGAGCTTCCCGCTAAGCTCAGGGCAGTGTGTACGCGCGCCGAGCGGATGTGCTTGCAAGCCCCTCGTCGAAGCGCCTGCTGGTCGGACTGGGCCAGTAGTGCCGAGAAGCCTTAGTAGCCGTTCCCAAGGAAACTTGAATTCTCATCGCCCAACCCAGTTTGACAGGATCTGATAACGTGGACTTCGCCGAATCAAGAGATACTATGTTGCACGTTATGCGCAATTTAAGCAACATTCGAAGTTGGATAGATGAAGCTCCTGATCCGTATAGCTTCTCCGACAATGATGCGTTTATGGCTTTCTCAGTCGAACTAATGAACCGATGTATCTACCTGTTGAGACTTGGTGCCTCTCTCACACCTAGTACTACGGTAGCAAAACGGGGATACTCGAAGCACAGGGCAATAATAGTCGGACACATGGTGCGGCTTGTGAAGTTGTATGAGGGTCTAGCGCTTCACGTATCGCAGCGGCAAACTGAGCTTGCGGTCCTATTCCACCGAATGATATTCGAGTGCGCGGTGCGGACAGAGTACCTTTGTGTCTCTTCCAATAAGGCGAAGTCACTCCGAAGTTTCGTGGTGACTTCGTACAGACCAGAGAGAGAGGAGGTAGATGATCTAATGGAGAAGAAGAAGACCCGGCCTCTTGAGCCGATAGAAGAACGGATGCTTAAATCGATCAGTAGTTGGTTGAGGAGAGATCGTATATCCAGAAAGGAGCTGCGTCACAACAGGATATGGAACACAGACGGATTGCACTTCCGTGCGATGATGGAAAGGGTGGGGAGATACCCATATGCGTATTCGTTTGGAAACTCTAGTCACTTTATTCACGGAGACTGGTTCGACATCTATAAGCACCATCTAACGCGCAAGGGGAGATACTATTTCCCTCAATTAGGTTTTCGCGATCCTGACCCCAGGATTTCGTCGCCGTGCACGGAGGTTTGCCTAAGAACGCTACTAGGCTATATCCGGTGGATGAGGTTGGATCCTGATCGATCTATTAGTCAATTGATTATTGAAGTACGGCAACTCAATAGTTCTGTTGACGATGCTCATGAGCGGAGGTTGGCCGCTGCGGGCAAGTGAAGCGAAGCTGCCTCCGCGGAGAGGAGCCTACGTTTCGTTGCTGATTTCGTCCGTAGAGAATACGGCGGCGCTGTCCAACGCAAAGCGGTGCACGGTGCGGTGGCGGTAGGTCGAGCCGGGGCGCAGGACCGTGGAGGGGAAGTGGGGATGGTGCACGCTGTCCGGGAAGTGCTCGGTCTCCAGGCACAGGCCGCCGCGCCGGTCGAAGGTGCGGCCGCCGGCGCCGGCGGTGCGGGTCAGGAACTCGGCGCTGTAGAGCTGCACGCCGGGCTGCGTGGTGGCCACCTCCATCGTCCGGCCCGCGGCGGGGCACCGCAGGCGGGCGAAGGTGCGCAGGGTGCCGGGGTCACCGTCGATCACCAGGCAGTGGTCGTAGCCGCCGGCCGCCTCGATCCGCTCGCCGATGCGGCGCGGGCTGGTGAAGTCGAGCGGCGTGCCGCGCACCGGGACGATGGCGCCGGTGGGCAGCTCGTCGGCATCCTTCTCCAGCACCCGCGAGCAGTCGAGTTGCAACTCGTGATCCTCGATGTCGCCGCTGCCGGCGCCGGCCAGGTTCCAGTAGGCGTGGTTGGTCAGGTTGACGATGGTCGGTGCGTCGGTGGTGGCGGTCAGCTCGATCGACAGTTCGTCATCGTCGCTGAGCCGGTAGGTCACTTCGGCGGTCAGGGTGCCGGGGTAGCCCTCCTCGCCGTCCGCGCTCACGTAGCTCAGCGTAACGCGGTCTTCGCCGTCCCCTTCATCGGCGGCGGCCTCCCAGATGCGCCGGTCGAAGCCCACCTCTCCGCCGTGCAGGTGCACGCCGCCGTGGTTGCGGGCAAGGCGGTAGTGTGTGCCGTCCAGGGTGAACTCGCCGCGCGCTATGCGGTTGGCCACCCGGCCGGCGATGGCGCCGAAGTAGGGGCCGCCCGCGGCCAGGTAGCCGGCCACGTCGTCGTAGGCCAGCGTGATCTCGTCGAAGCCGTCTCGCCCGCGGGTGCGCACCGAGTGCAGATTGGCCCCAAGGGTCAGCACCGCGGCGCTCGTACCGCGGCCGTTCCGCATCAGGTAGCGCTCGACCGGACGGCCGTCGACCACGCCGAATCGCGTGCGAGCGATGCTCATCGCGGCTGGACGGGTGCGCACGCCGGCAGCCCGGTCAGAGGGTGCGGAACGCGCACGCGACTCGCCCCCGGCGTGGCGCAGTCGGGACCGAGCGGGAGGCGCGCGACTGTCAACCGGCGGGGAGTCGTCACAGTCATCACACCGAGCCGGACCGGCACACGGCTGCGGCCTGCGACGGGTGCGCCGCTGTCCGCGCCTACGGACCGGGCAGCCATGCGTCTCCGTGACGCGTCGCGCCCCCGGTGCGCAGCAGTCGGAACCGGCCGAGCGCGATGTGCGAGTGGCAACCGGTATGACATTGCAGCACCCACGGTTCAGCGCGGCAGGTGGCGCAGGGCGCTCTCCACTTCCTCCACCAGCCGGTCGACGTGGCGGTCGGTCATGGGCAGCGACACGTTGCCGCCGCGGCGGGTCACGATGCCATGGTTCATCAGCCGGAAGTACAGCCAGCGCTGCCGCGCGCCGTCGTCGCGGGCCGCCTCCCGGTAGTTGCGCGGCGCCTCGGCCAGGAAGTAGAGCTGGAACAGCGACCCGGCGGTGACCACGCAGCCCGGCACTCCCGCGTCGGAGAACACCCGCCGCAGGCCGTCGCCCAGCCGGGCGGTGCGCTCGTGAATGTCACCGTACGCCGCGTCGGTCATGGTTCGCAGCGTGGCCAGGCCCGCCGCCATCACGATCGGGTTGCCGTTGTAGGTGCCGGACTGCGGGATCGCCGGCCCGCTGTCGCTCGGGTCGTACAGCGCCATGATGTCGGCGCGCCCGCCGAACGCGCCTCCCGGCGTGCCGCCGGCCACCACCTTTGCCAGGCAGGTCAGGTCGGGCCGGATGCCGTACACGCCCTGCGCGCCGCCGCGGCCGGCGCGGAAGCTCACCACCTCGTCGAAGATCAGCACAATGCCGAGTTCGCTGGTAACACTGCGCAGGGTCTCCAGGAAGCCGGGTGCCGGCAGGGTCATGCGGGCTGCGGTGGACAGGGGATCAACGATCACCGCGGCCAGCCGCTCAGCGTGCTCGCGGATCAACGCATCGCACGCCTCGCCGTCGTTGAACGGCAGCACGAGCACATGCTCGGCCGTACCCGGCGCCAGCCCCGCGGAGGCGGCCACCGGCAGCGGCCGTTCCGCCGGCCCCAGCTCCGGGCCGAGCGGCGGCAGGTAGCTGATCAGCGCCGGGTCGTCGATGCCGTGGTAGGCGCCCTCGAACTTGGCGATCATCGGCCGCCCGGTGAACGCGGGCGCCGCCCGCAGTGCGCCCAGCACCGCCTCCGTCCCGGAGCTGCAGAAGCGCAGCCGATCCAGCGACGGGATGCGCTCGGCCAGCAGCTCCGCGAGCTCCACCTCCAGCGGACAGGGCGCGAAGTAGGCGGTCCCGCGCGCCGCCCGCTCCCCGATCGCCCCCACCACGGCGGGATGCGCATGCCCCAGAATCAACGCGCTGGCGTTGTTCACGAAGTCGACGCGCCGGTTGCCGTCCACATCGACCAGTTCCGCCCCCGCCGCGCGCTCCACGTACAGCGGAAACGGCTCCACGAACACCCCGGTCCGCGTGTTCCCCCCCGGCAACATCGACTGCGCCCGCTGGAACAACCGGTAGGAAGCCTTGTTCCGCTCCCGGTACTCGGACAACAGCGATTCGATGGTAACGGTGGTGTCGCCGGCAACGGCAGCGGTGGACATGGGCATCTCCGTCAGAGATCTATACACCGAGCATCGCACGCCGCCCCGCACGTAGTCCACGGCGCGTGCCAGCCTCAGTTGAGTCAGTTGAAGGAGGTCGTGTTACACCGGTGGCTAGCGCGGTGTCGGGCTTGGCTCGGATTGCTGAACGCTCGCTGTGTTGGATCCTCATTCCCGGGTTGGACGTCCGGAACGTGTACACAGAACGACGAAGGCGCAAGTAGTAACCGGACACGTTGCACACAGATTTCGGTGTGTGTCCTCGGAAACGAGCCCTTTACTATTCTGCTACGTGCGGCGACAATGTACATCTATGACGAATATCATGCAGCAGCAAGTGGCAGAAGCTCGAGCTGAGTACGGTGGCGGATGGACCATAGAGAAACTGAGTGTAATAGGACACTACCTCGATCGTTACACGACAGCAATGAAGAACCAACCGTTTCGACTCATGTACATTGATGCGTTTGCCGGCACTGGCCGCGTGGGGTTTGGACAGGCTGAAACCGAATTCATACACGGTTCCGCGATGAGAGCGCTGCTAACGAAGGACAAACCGTTCGACAGGATAGTCCTTGTCGAAAACGATCCGAGCCACTACGCCGAGCTGGAGCGGCTACGGAATAAACACAGAGATAGGGACATCGAAGTCAGAAACATGGATGCGAATCAGTACCTGAGGTATTTGCGCGAAGACTGGAGCATATGGCGTGGTGTGTTGTTTCTTGATCCTTTTGCAACGCAGGTGGAGTGGTCGACCGTCGAGAAGATAGCTGGATTTGGAGCGCTCGACACGTGGATTATGTTTCCCGTCTCTGCAATTGCGCGTATGCTTCCAACATCGAAACGGCCTGATGAAATTGCAGATGGATGGGTCAATCGACTAGAGCGAGTGTATGGTGACGACAGCTGGCGAGAGCTCTATAGGGAGAGTAGACAGCTTGACTTATTCGGGAGAGTTGAGCATGAGCGTGATCCTGGGATCGACGGACTCGTGACGATTTACGAGACGAAACTCATTCAGCTATTCGGAGAGAGATTTCTATTGGACACTCGAATTCTCAAGAACACCAAGGGCTCGGCTCTCTTTGTCATGATGTTCTGTGTTGGTAGCAGCAATCCAAGGGCAGTCGCGCTGGCCAAACGCATCGCGAAACATATAGTCGACAATATCTAGCGATGTCGCGATCTACTATTGAGTGGACCGAGGTTACCTGGAATCCGGTGACCGGTTGTACGAAGATCAGTGATGGGTGCAAGTACTGCTACGCAGAGCGGATGGCCAATCGTTTGCAAGCCATGGGGTTGGAGAAGTACCGTGACGGGTTTACGGTGACAGTTCACGAAAGCATCCTCCGTGAGCCGCTGACTTGGCGGAGGCCGCGGATCGTGTTTGTCAACTCCATGTCAGACCTGTTCCACGAAGCAGTACCATCGACATTTATCGAAGCTGTGTTCAAAATCATGAACCGCGCATCGCAACATACGTTCCAGGTTCTCACCAAGCGACCGAGCCGTGCGGTCCGGCTGAACAACCGATTATCATGGACGCCGAATATTTGGCTCGGTACGAGTATCGAGTCCGAACGATGGCTAGGCCGGCTCAAGAAGCTCCGGGCAACCGGTGCTCGCACTCGGTTCCTGTCGCTTGAGCCTCTGCTCGGACCACTACACGGAATCCCGCTGCAAGGTATCGACTGGGTGATAGCCGGAGGTGAGTCTGGCCCCGGCGCTCGTCCGATGGAGCCCGAGTGGGTGCGCGATATCAGGGACAACTGCGTGCGCTGTGGTGTGCCGTTCTTTTTCAAACAATGGGGTGGCGTGTTCAAGAAAAAGGTGGGGCGAACTCTGGACGGCCGAACGTGGGATCAGCTACCCGCTTCCCCGCTTCGTCCATCATAGCTTGTTGAGGTGCGGTACGACATCGACGACGCGGGATTCGATTGCTCCTACTGACGGCGAGTCAGTGAGGGCGGGACTGGTCGATGGTAAGCTGGCGAGGACAAGCGCCAAGACAACGGTTACTGCCAGTCCCGGACCGGGTAGGTGTAGTTCTCGTCCAGCTTGAGGCGCTGCACCTTGCCGGCGTCGTCTACCTCGAACACCGCCAGTTCGCCGCTTGAGCTGTAGCCGTCGCCGGACTCGTAGCGGAAGACGTGTTCGGCTACCGGCGCGAGCGTAGCCATCGTGTCCAAAGGATCGTCCGCAGCCGGGTCGATGATCACCAGCTTGCCGCCGCGGACCAGCACCTGGGAGTCGCTCCAGGCATCGCGGTAGCGGCCGACGTAGCGTTGCCAGCCGGGGTCCGGCGTGACCGGTTCCGGTGCGGGTGCGGAGGCTCGCAGCACCGCCGGCAGCACCCACTGGAAAGCGCGGTCGCAGTAGCGCAGGGCATCGCAGTCGTGCGCGTTGCTGAGCGCGATCACGCCGGTCTTGTCCGCCGGACGGAGGAGCACCTGGGTGCGGTACCCCGGCGCCTGACCGCTGTGCCCGACGTAGGTGGCGTCTCCCTGCCTGATCACCTTGAAACCGAGTCCCCAGCCATATTCCCAGCTCGGGTCGAGCCAGTGCACGCGCTGCATCTCGCGCAACGAGCTGCCGCACAGGAGTTGATCGCCCCCGGCCCGCCGGTCCCGAAACTGCAGCATCGCGAACTTCGCCAGGTCGGTCACGTTGGAGGTCATGTTGGCGGCCGAGGCGATCCCGCGGTAGTCGACAAGGGCGCTCAGCACCGGGCGGTCCGCTCCGGGGAGCCGCCGTCCATGCCCCACGGCCACCCCGGCGGCGCCCGGAGGCGGCGGACCGGCCAGGGTGTCGCGCATGCCGAGCGGATCGAGGATGCGCTGTTGCACGAAGTCCTCGTAGGGCCGGCCGGAAACCGCGCCGACTACCTCGCCGGCCAGGACCAGTGCCAGGTTGGAGTACTTCCAGCGTGTTTCGGTGGGAAACGCCGTCTCCTGCCGCGGCAACGCATCTCTGACCTGCTCGCCGGTAGGGAAGTCGGCGTCGGTCCAATAGGGGAAGGCCGCCTCGCGCGGCAAGCCGGCGGTGTGGGTCAGCAGGTGGCGGATGGTGATGGCCGCCGCGTCCGGGAAGCGTTGCCGGATCGTGAACCAGGGCAGGTGCCGCTCAACCGGGTCGTCGAGTTGCAGCATCCCCGCGTCGCGCAGCATCAGGATGCCGGTGCTGGTGAACAGCTTGGTGATGGAAGCAATCCGGTACCGCGTGGCCGCCGTCGCCGGGATCGGCTCGTTCAAGTCGGCGTAGCCGAAGCCGCGCGCCCACACCAGCTCCTGATCGTGGACGATCCCGATCGACAGGCCCGGCTCTCTGCGCTGCGCCATCTGCGCCTCGATCCACGCGCTCAGCAACTCGATGCCGGAGGCAACCTCGGGGTGCGCCGCAATATTCGAGATCATGCCGAATCGTCCTCCCAACGATGCCCGGAAGGCAACCCCGGAACCGCTGCCGCCGACTCCACCGGCCCACCGAGCCGAGCTAGGGACCGTCGGGATCCTCGGCAGCTCTCCTGGTGTGGCGGTCCCCGTCTTCGTAGAATGAGGAAGTGTCCGCCGTTCACACGTATACCGCAGTCGTGGAGCGTTGCCCGGATACCGGGTTCTTTGTCGGTTATGTTCCTGGTTTCCCGGGTGCGCATACCCAAGGGGAAACGATCGAGGAGCTCTCCGATGACCCCAAAGAGGTGATTTCCATGCTTCTCGACCATGGCGACCATGCGATACCGGTGCGGCTGAATTGCCCCGCGGAGGTTGAAGGAGGGGTGGCATACGATGAAGATGACTGAGCAGAGATGGCGTATTCTGCGGGCGCTGTCCGATGGATGTCCAGCTCGACGCGATGACATCCTCACTTGCATGTTGGCTGACGGCTTCACTGACGAGACGCTGAGGAAGACGGCAGGCTTCCCATTCTCTTGGCTTCTGAAGGGTGGACACATCACGAGGCCGCAGCGTGGTGTCTACGTCATTACCGATGAGGGTCGCGCGACGTTGTCGACCCATCCGAATGTGGGCGCCGGTCCGGACGGTGGTTCGCATTGACCGAATAGAAGAACGCAAGCTCTGGAGTCTCCTCTCAGGCCGATGTATTCCCGCGCAATCTGTATTGCGCTACCCAGCGAGCGGCCTCCGACAAGTGTTCGTATCCTTCTTTCGACCTGCCGTTCGTGACCAGCTGGTTGGCTTCAGCAACCCTACGTGGCACCCTCAACCGGTGCAGGACGTTTCCCATAGTACGCACATCATCCACGAATTCGCTGTCCTTTATGGCGAATGGTACGATCATGTAGGCGATGAACTCGGTCACGGGCTGAGTGGAGAACCAGCGGCTCTTGAATGCGGACAGGTGGCCCTTCAATGACTTCTGCGCCGGATTCTTTCCGGTTGCCACCTGTGCCGCCGCCAGGGGGAATCCCGGTAGCATATCATGGTGTAACCGTGCGGCGAAAACGTCAACCTGATCGTCTTTCGGTTGTGTGGGAGCGCCGATCTGTGCATCAACTCTTCCGTCGCAAAGAACACCCCATACTTGCTGTAGTTTGTCGAGAAACGGAGAGTGATCCGGTCGCGGAAACCCGAACGACCAAGCATCACCGCTGACCTCAGCCGCAAGTGCAGCAGTTGCGAAATACTGGAAATACTCGCGTAGCTTCCGTACCTCATGGTTGGCGGGATGAAGGGGTGAACCACTCAGAATGGGCGAAAGGGACTCCAGATTCGATAGTACGAGGCTCAGAGCATACGCCGCTTGTCCAAAGGACTCTTCGTGGAGGGTGCATGTGAGGATATCGCCACCGTCATCAAGAGCGAACGGGTAACAGCGACCAATTAGCCGGGCACGTAGATCCAACCGGTTGACAGCACCCGATACGATCTCTTCTTCACCGTTGTCGATCTCGTCTTCAAGGTCGTCATGGTCTTCGGCCGCGGCTATCGAAGCCGTGTTGGCGAGGTCCGATGTTGCAACCGTGGAGTCAGCCGAGAAGAACGCGGCAAGCTCGAGAAAATCCGCAGCAAGGTCAAAGTCGGTGGCTCGTCCTGTCACCGCGTCGGTCGGAAGATAGAGAGAGGATGTCATTCGGCGGCTATGGAGCGACGGTACTTTCTCTCCATACTTGCGTATACGCTATCCGACTGTTCCTTCACGTCCTCGGCGACGTCAAGAAGCGACCTGTCGCGTCCGTCGTATGCGCGCAGCGACCCCGAAGCGTCCCGAATGGCATCCCGTGCACGAAACAATGAACCGGTAAACTTCCTGTCGACGGCCTCGGTACTCTCATGCGCCTGATCGAGGTTGTGAGTCGTTTCGAGCAAGAGACGGGCCTCGGTATGTGCGAGCACCTCGCCCAGTCGTTTTATGTCAGGATTCTGAGCCTGCACGACGGGTAACTCGCCGTCCGACTTCGATCCGTAAATCCCAACCAACAATTTTCGGAGCTCGTCGAGGCGCTCAACCGGAACCGGATCGGGTCTCGGATCGTACCGAGCCCAGGTCTTTCCAAGTTCGAGAAAGTCCATGTATTGAGAGCGCGACAGTGCAGTGTAGAGATGAGAAAAGTTGAACTTCTTCGTATAGCGATTTTGGACGTCAAACAGATCGGCTCGCTGAGCCTGATCTAGAACGTAGATCGCGAACACCATGCGTTTGATCGTGTCATGGCGATCACCGATGGAACTGGCGATCTGTTCCAGGCTGACGCCGTCACGTCGACTCGACTTGTACCAGTCGGCGGCAAATTTACCCTTGGCGTAAGCGTCCCACCTGGCGGGGCCATTGATATGCTTGAAGCCGATAAACGATCGCGCTCGTTCCCGGCTGGCAACCGGGTACACGGAGACACGGTCGAACGTGGTACGCAGGGAGGCGTCCACGGACGGGACGCTGACGCGGAGTTTTTCGGAAGACCAAAGGCGCGCTTTCAGATCTGCTTCACGCAGCAAGCGGAGCGCGGCGAGTCGCCGATTGCCTTCCAGCACGATCAGGCCGGAGCTCGCGGAGTCTTCCAGCACGATCAGCGGCTCGATGTCCAGGTAACCGTTTGCAGACATCGACTGGAGGAGTTCACCAAGTTCGGCGCTGCGGTAGAGGCGCGCAATGATTCCCTCGTCAGATGCTTCCTCGGCCTGACCGATCAGTCGCGGGTTCATCCGATCGAGTTGCAACCGATCGACCGGCGCCTTGGTAGTAACCTCAAGATCCATCGGAGTGGCGCCCATGATGGCGCAAAATCGAGAAAGTTGCACCATCTCGTGAGTGCTGGCGAGCGCCCGGCGAGTGACGGCGGCGCGGCACGGGTGCAGGGGGCGGGGGATTCGTGGCATGCTGGGGGGGTGGTGATTGATCTTCACGAGTGGTCCTACGATGGCGCCGCGCTGGTCGGGCGCGACGCGGCGGCGGCACAGGCGCTGGAGGAGCGCCGGGCGGAGTTGCGCGAGCAGCTCGACGGCAGGTTGTTCGAGCGCGACGACCTGGCCTGGTACCGTGGCGCCTGGGTGGAAGCGTTCCTGTTCATGTACGACACGTCGTTCTACGACCGCGCCGCCGGGCGCTACCGGATAGACGAGGTCCTGGACGACGGCGAGCGCGAGTTCGGCGGCTACGACTTCATTCTGCTGTGGCAGTCGTATCCGCGGTTGGGGATCGACGGCCGCAACCAGTTGGACCTGTACCGCGACATGCCGGGCGGCCTGCCGGGACTGCGCGACATGGTGCAGCGCGCCCACGACCGCGGCGTGCGCGTGTTCGTGAACTACAACCCGTGGGACGTCGGCACCCGGCGCGAGCAGGACGGACAGGGCGACGGCGAGGGATTGGCTGGCATCATCGCGGCGATCGGTGCCGACGGCGTGTTTCTGGACACCATGACCATGGACGAGCCCGGCTTCCGCGAGCCGCTGGAGCGCGCCAATCCGTCGATCGTGTTCAACCCGGAGGGCATTCCGCCGACGTCGGCACTGTCCTCGGTGGCCGGGAGCTGGCTGCAGCGGCGCGCGGTCACTCCACCGGGGCTGCTCACCATTCGCTGGCTGCAGCCGCGCTTTTCGTTCCGCGCCATCGAGCGCACCGCGCTCGATCGCAGCGAGGTGGTGCAGAAGGGGTTTTTCCACGGCTGCGGGCACGTGGTGTGGGAGAATATATTCGGCTGGTGGAACCCATGGGCGGAGGCGGACCGCGCCCTGCTGCGCCGCTGCACCTGGATTCTGCGCGAGCATGCCGGCGCCTTCCAGGACATGGACTGGCAGCCCTACGTGGCGACCCTGGCCGACGGCGTATACGCGCATCGCTGGCAGGATGGGCAGACCACGGTGCACACCCTGTTCAACGCGTCCGGGTCGCCGCTCGAAGGGCCACTGCTGCGCGTTGCCGCCCGTGACGCCACCGGCGGCGCCCTGCGCCACTATGACCTGTGGAACGGACGCGAGTTGACCGCGGCGTCGTCCGACGGCGGTGGCGAGTTCGCGACCTTGCCGGTGACGATGGCGCCCGAGTCGGCGGGCTGTATCGTGTCGGCGCCGGGGGACGCAGCGGTGCGTTTCCCGCCGCCCGATCCGCCCGCCGCCGCGGAAGCCGTGACCACGCGCGGGCGCGCGTACCGCGACCGGGTCACGGTGGAGGACCACGAGCCGCGCCCGGTCACCGCGACCCCGCCGGTGGTGCCGGGCAGCGAGCCCGCCGACATGTGCCGGGTGGACAGCGGTCCGCCGCTGCAGATGCAGCTCCGTCACAACGTGGCCGCGTTCATGGAGGGCGCGTGCTACGGCAGCCAGGAGGAGCACCGCGCCAAGCACCATCCGCCGCAGACGGTGGACCTGCCAAACTACTGGGTCGACCGTACCGAGGTCACCAATGCCCAGTACCGGTCGTTCCTGGAGGACGCGCGCTACCGGCCCACCGAACTGCACAACTACCTGCGCCATTGGGACCGCGGCGAGGCGGCGGAGGCGCCGTGGCAGTGGCGCATCCCGGACGCCAAGGACAACCACCCGGTGGTGTGGGTGGACCTGGACGACGCCCGCGCCTACGCGCGCTGGGCCGGCAAGCGGCTGCCCACCGAGCCGGAGTGGCACCGCGCCGCCGGCAACGGAATGTGGCCGTGGGGCGAAGTGTTCGACGCGGAGCGCTGCAACGGCGCCGGCGACGACACCACGCCGGTCGACCGTTTCCCGGACGGGGCGAGCCCGTGGGGATGCCTCGACCTAGCGGGCAACGTGTGGGAGTGGACCGAGAGCGAGCGCGACGACGGCCACACCCGCTACGCCATCGTGCGCGGCGGCAGCCACCTGATCGTGGTGGGCAGCAAGTGGTACCAGGCCAGCGGCGCGCAGCCCAACGACTGCCACGAGAAGGTGCTGCTGATGTACCCGGGCACCGACCGCTGCGCCACCATCGGCTTCCGCTGCGTCAAGGACGAGGCGTAAGGGCGATGGCCGCGCGCGAGGCGCCGGCGCGGGAGCCGGCGGCGGTGGTGGTGATCGGCAGCTACCTGGTGGCGCTGGTGATGGAGGTGGAGCGGTTCCCGGCGGTCGGCGAGACCGTGAACGGCGGCGGCTACTTCGAGACCCACGGCGGCAAGGGTTCCAACATGGCGGTGCAGGCCGCCCGCCTCGGGGCGCGCTGCTCGTTCGCGGGCCGCGTCGGCGACGATGGGCGCGGGCGGGCGTTCCGCGCCATGCTCACCGGCGAGGGCGTGGATACCGGTCACTTGCACCTGCAAGAGGGGATCGCCACCGGCGTCGGTTTCGTGATCCTCGGCCCCGGCGGCCAGAACATGATTTCCATCGACAGCGGCGCCAACGGGCGGTTCTCGACCGCCGACGTGGACCGCGCCGGCGCCGCCATGCGCCCCCCGGCCACCGTGCTCACCCAGCTCGAGATCCCGCTCGCCACCGCCATGCGCGGCATGCGGCGCGGCCGCGAGGCGGGCTGCACCACCATCCTCAACCCGGCACCGGCGCAGGACCTGTCGGCGCACGACCTGTTGAGCGTGTCGGTGATCACCCCCAACGAGACCGAGGCGCGCGTGTGCCTGGGCATGGCGGCCTCCGAGCGTGCCGACGAGGAAACCCTGGGCCGCCGCCTGCTGGAGCGCGGCTGCGGCGCCGCCCTGCTCACCCTCGGCGAGCGCGGCTGCCTGTGCGTCACCGCCGCCGGCAGCGAGCACGTGCCCGGCTTCGCGATCGAAGAGGTGGTCGACACCACCGGCGCCGGCGACGCCTTCAACGCCACCCTCGCGGTGGCGCTTTCCGAGGGCCAGCCGCTTGTGGAGGCGGCGCGCTTCGCCAACGCCGCCGCTGCACTGTGCTGCACCCGGCTTGCCACCCTGCCCGCCTACCACACGCGCGAACAGGTCGACACATTCCTCGAGTCTGTACGGTCACCCCGTGACACGGACGACGATCAAGACCGATACCGAAGCATCGCCAGCCGGCCGGCGCTTTCGGACAAGGAACAACGAACATGAGCAAGCACGGTCGCTCCGTGGCACGGATGACTCTGAAATCGATGCACCGGCAGCTCTTGCTGGCGGCTCTTTGGGACAAAGCAATATGAAACTCGGCTTTTCCACGCTCGGCTGCCCGCGCTGGCCCTACGAAACCATCGTGGCGCGGGCGCGCGAGTATGGCTTCGACGGGTTCGAGATCCGCGGCGTGATGGGCGAGATGGACCTGCTCAAGGTGCCGGAACTGCAGCCGGGCCGCCGCGCCGAGACGCTCCGCATGGCGCACGACGCCGGCCTGGAGATCATGATGCTGATGACCGGCTGCCGGTTTTCCTCGGCCTCGGCCGCCGACCGGCAGGCCAACGTCGACGAGGCGAAGGCCAACATGGACCTGGCGCGCGCCATGGGGACCGACAAGATTCGCCTGTACGGCGGCAACATCGCCCCGGACGTCGGCCCCGGACAGGCCTACGGCTGGATTGCCGACTGCCTGCGCACCGTGGCCGAATACGGCGCCACCGTCGGGGTAGCCGCGGCGATCGAGACGCACGACGGCTTCGTCGACTCGTTCCTGGTCAGGGACATGCTGGCGCGCGTGGATCACCCGTTCATGAAGGTGGAGTGGGACGTGCATCACCCGTGGCGCATGTTCGGCCAGACCCCGGCGCAGTGCTGGGAAAACCTCGGCCCGCACGTGGTGGACACCCACTTCAAGGACTCGTTCCTGACCGACGGCGAGAAGGACGGCTACCGCTACTGCCTGCTCGGCGACGGCGACATGCCGGTGCGTGACGCGCTGCGTGTGCTCAAGGCCGGCGGCTACGACGGCTACCTGACCCTGGAGTGGGAGAAGGCGTGGAAGGACTACCTGCCCGAGCCGGAGGTCGGCTTCCCGCAATACGTTCGCCAGATGCGCGCCTACCTGGCCGAACTCGACTGACGGGCAGGGCAACTCCATGACGCCGAAAGCAACGAACAACGAAGCGCACGGATCGCTAGCGGGCCGCCGATGCGCGGCCGGGGTAGGGCAGTGCGGCTCGGCATAGTCGGCATGGTGCCGGCCGACCCGCGCGCGATCACCGGCGAGCAGTTGCAGCGGGTGGCCGCCCTCGGCGTTTCGGCGGCCTGTTTCCACGTGCCCGCGGCGGTACTGGCGGAGTTGACCGGCGCCGATCTGCGCGCCTGCCGGCAGCGCTACCGGGACGCCGGGCTGGGGCTGGCGCAGATGGGCGTCGGCTACGGCGAGTGTCTGTTCGACCCCGATCCGGCCGTGCGCGCCGCCATTCAGGCCACTATCGCGCGCGGCCTCGAGGCGGCGGGTGAACTGGACGCCGGCGTGGTGTTGATCCGCACCGGCAGCCTCAGCCGCACCGGCTCCTACAGCCCGTCGCCGCGCAACCACGAGCCGGGCCGCCTGGAAACCCTGATCGGCGAGCTGCGCACCGTTGCCGCGGCCGCCGAGTCGGCCGGGATCACGGTGGTGGTGGAGACCCACAACCTGACCATTCTCGGCACTCCGGAGATCAACCGCCGGGTGATCGAGGCGGTGGGCTCGCCGCGGCTCGGGGTGGTGATGGACTTCGTCAACCACTTCCAGTCGCTGCAGCAGGCCTATGCCAGCACGGCGCGCATCGACCACATCTTCGACGTGATGGGACCGATCGCCCCGATCGGCCACATCAAGGATCTGGCCACGGCGGACGGCTTCGTCGTGCACCTCGACGAGGCCCTCCCGGGAGAGGGCTGCCTGGACCTGCACACCGCGGTGCGCCGCTGGGAGGCGCTGGCCCCGGACCGCTACCTGCTGGTCGAACACCTTCCCGACGAGCGCATCCCGGCTGCGGTGGCCAACGTGCAGCGCATCGCCGCCGAGGCCGGCGTGGCGATTCACTGAACATGCGCATCACCGCCGTCACGCCGATCCTGACCGACCGCTACCTGCTGGTGCGGGTGGCCACCGACGCCGGCCTCACCGGCAACGGCGAGGCGGGCCTGTGGGCTCGCCACGAGGTGGTGGCGCGCGAGATCGAGTCGCTCGCCGAGTACTTCGTCGGCAAGGACCCGGCGCGCATCGAGCACCACCACCAGGCGCTGTCGCGCGCCACCCACTTCATGGGCTCGGTCGCCAGCGCCGCGCTCAGCGCCATCGACGTGGCGCTGTGGGACATCGCCGGCAAGGCGGCCGGCCTGCCGGTGCACCGCCTGCTCGGCGGCCGCTGCCGCGACCGCATCAAGGTGTTCGAGAACGTCGCCGGCGACAACGTCGAGGCGCGCGCCGACCACGCCCGCGAACTGGTGGAACGCGGCTTCACCGCGCTGCGCACGCAGCCGTTCTTCGCCGGCTGGGAGCGCACGGAATCCTCCAGCGCCGTGATCGGCGAGGCCGTCGAGATAGTCGGCGCCATTCGCGACGCCGTCGGCGACCGCGCCGACCTCGGCGTCGAAATCCACCGCAACCTTACCCCCGACGAGGCGATCACCCTGGCCCACGAACTCGCCCCGTTCCGGCTCAGCTACTACGAGGACCCGCTGCCACCGGAGAACGAGGACGCCCTGGAGTACGTCGCCCGCCACGTCGACCTGCCGATCGCCGCCGGCGAGCGCAGCTACAACCTGTTCCAGTTCGCATCGCTGATCGGCCGCCGCATCGCCGCCTTCGTCCGTCCCGACCTGTCGCTCGCCGGCGGCATCACCCAGGTAAAGAAGATCGCCGCCGTCGCCGAGGCCAACTTCGTGCGCGTGTTCCCGCACCTGATGGGCAGCCCGGTCAACACCTGCGCCTTCGCCCAGGTCGACGCCGCCATCCCCAACTACTACGTCCAGGAGGCCAACCTGCCGCACAGCGCCGCCCGCGAAATCGTCGACCACCCCCCACAAGTGATCGACGGCTACCTGCAACTCCCCGACCGCCCCGGCATCGGCATCGAAATCGACGAGTCCGCCGCCGCCCGCTTCCCGTTCCACCCCCGCCGCCCCACCGTCCCCCACAACCCCGATGCCTCCATCCGCCACTGACCGGGGGTGCCCATCTTTGGCTTAAGGCCCAAGCGGAGCGTTGTGACGCAGCGTGGCGGAAGGAGCCGCTCTACGGTACGCTTGCAAGCGATGACTGACGCGATTGCAACTTCTGCGGGCGGGGCAACGAAAGAAAATCGCTGCCTGGATTTTGGAAGCTCAACGGCGATCCAGTCGTCGCGCCCGCCGAGGCGAGAGGTATCGGGCGGCCCTGATCGAGACATCCCGTATCCGATCAGTCGCATTCCGGCGGTGAACGTCGCACAGGTGCCTCAGCGGAGCCCCCTGCGCTATCCCGGTGGGAAGACGTGGCTGGTGCCGCACATACGCTCGTGGCTATCCGGTACGCGCCGAAAGATGCTCATCGAGCCATTCGCCGGCGGAGCCATCGTCTCTCTGACCGCGATCATGGAGGACTTGGCAGAACGGGCGACACTTGTCGAACGCGACCGTGATGTTGCCGCATTCTGGCGAGCCGCACTCCTTCACGGGCCAAGACTTGTCGCTCGTATCGCGGAATTCACGCCGACGCGGGAGCGGGTTCGTGACCTGGAACGCGGTACCCCTGAAGGTGTGGTTGAACAGGGTTTCCGTACTCTTGTGCTGAACCGCACCCATCGGGCCGGTATTCTTGCACCGGGGTCGTCCCTCAGCAGGCACGGTGAAAACGGCAAGGGTATCCTCTCCCGCTGGTACCCCAAGACCTTGATCGCTCGGTTGAGCGCGATTGCGGCACACGCCGACCGTATCACATTCCACGAAGCTGACAGCATGCAGATGATCGAGCCGTTGCTGCAGTCCTGGGGCCGTGATGCAGCAGTGTTTGTTGATCCACCCTATACTGCCGGCGGCAAGCGAGCAGGAACTCGCCTCTACACGCATAATGACCTCGACCACGAGCGCCTGTTCTGGATTCTGGCGCAGCACGAAGGCAGCGTGTTGATGACCTATGACTACTCTCCCGAGGTCGTTCGCTTGGTTGCCCGCTACGGTTTCCAGGCTGTCCAGGTGCGAATGAAGAATGCGCATCACAATCGCTTGGCTGAATTGGTGATTACTCGCGAACGGCTCTTTGCATGAGCCGCTATGGCATTGCGGAATGGTACGGTGAACCATTCACAGCTATGGTCCCCGTCCGTCGAAAGGAACTTGCTTCCATCGCGCTGACCGCCAGTGGTACGGCCCCACGATGTCCCTTCCAGCCGGGCGATCAACCGTGTAATCCGCCGTTTCCCGACTCGGTCCGCCGTCCGGATTGGCGGTCATCCAGTGCGAAGCGGCTCATGCCACAGCTGCAAATCAAGGTCCCCACGCTTCGTCGTTGGGGAAAGAAGCTTGCGGTAGCTGTTGATCAGGCGTTCTTTGGGGCGATTGGAGGTCCGAGCGAGCCACCGATCCAGGATCTGGACGAAGGCGAGGTAATCTGGTTGGTGCCAAAACTCTCCGCTCAATACAGATTGCAGCGTTACCATTGGGAGATGTTGTCCCTGGATGAGTCCAGCGAGAAATTGCAGGCGGCACGCACGGTCAGGCGTACGGAATTCGAGACTACGCTGCGTTCCAAGCTATCGCCGTTATGAGAGGGTGTTCAGACTTGCGGATCGCAATACCAGTCGATCATCTGAACTTTGACCGCCACAGCGCGCGTCTCGTCGAATTCGGAGTCACACCTAAGACAACTGACGAAGAGATGATACAGCTTCTGTGGGACACCATGGACATTCATGAGCTGGTGTTGTCAATCTCGGCGGGCGGGTTCTTCCGGTACGAACGATTGGTCGTTGCCCGGGAGGCGGGCAACAACATCGTCATCGAGGGTAACCGCCGTCTGGCGGCGGTGCGTGTCCTGCTTGAGCCGGGCATCGTCGACTCCGGACAAGTCACGATCCCCAAACTCTCGAGGGATGCCCGGGAATCGCTGAACGAGCTGCCGGTATTGATCGGGACGCGCCGGGACTCTTCGCATCACCTCGGCTTCAAACACATCAATGGCCCAGCCAAGTGGGGCAGTTACGCCAAGTCTCGCTACATTGCCGATGTGCACAGGAAGTACGACGTGCCACTCGGCGACATAGCACGGCAGATCGGTGACAACCACGGCACGGTACAGCGGCTCTACCGCGCACTGATGGTCCTGGAGCAGGCTGAGAGGCTCAGGGTATTCGACCGTAGCGACCGCTACTATTCATTCTTTTCTTTTTCCCTTCTCGTCTTCGCGGTCGACTGTCCTGAGATTCGCGAATTCATTGGTCTGCAGTCGGCGGATGACGAAGCGACCTGTCCCGTTCCGGACGACAAGCGAGGTGAGCTGGGGGAGCTGCTTCGGTGGGTGTATGGCAGCAAGAGAGAGTCTCAACCGCCGGTCATTGCAAGACAGAATCCGCACCTCCGCCAGCTTGCCGCGGTGCTCGGAAATCGGGAAGCCGTGGCAGCGCTGCGAGACGGGATCGACCTTGATGTGGCGTTCGAACTGAGTCGTCCAGCCTCGACGGTATTCGAAGAGGCACTACTCGACGCGAAAGGGAGTCTCCAGAAAGCCCACCGATTACTCTCGACCGGATATGAGGGCTCGCGGGACTTGCTCGGAATCACGGGGACGGTTGCCGATCTGGCAGGCGACCTCTATGGCGAGATAGAGCGCAAACACAGGCCCCGGAGACGACGACGCGTCGCGGAGTGCTGAATCGCTGCACGTTGCTCGTCGCTCACCGTGGCCGATATGCCCGTTGTATCTCCCCGTCATCCGGGCGCCGCCGCTTGTTGGCGCGACGCCCGGGTTCCACCACGGGTTGCCCGCTACTAGCCCGCGGTGACGGGTTCGGGTTCGCGGGCGGGTTGGGCGGCGGCGCCGTTGCCGTCCGCGGCGACGTGGCGGGTGGCCTTGGCGTCCTGCAGGGCCTTGAGCACCTTGGGAGGTGACATCGGCACCTCGTACAGGCGCACGCCGACGGCGTCGTAGATGGCGTTGGCGATGGCCGCGAGCGGCTGCACGATGGCGTTCTCGCCGACGCCGCGGATGCCGTACGGGTGGCGCGGGTTGGGCACCTCGACCACCACGGTGTCGATCATCGGCAGGTCGAGCGCCACCGGCATGCGGTAGTCCAGGAAGCCGGCGTTCTCCATCACGCCGTCCTCGTCGAACAGGTACTCCTCGTTCAGCGCCCAGCCGATGCCCTGCACGGCGCCGCCCTGCATCTGGCCTTCCACGTAGCTCTTGTGCAGCGCGCGGCCGGCGTCCTGGCACACGGTGTAGCGAATCACGTCCACCTTGCCGGTGTCCGGGTCCAACCTCCACGTCGCAGATGTGGGTGCCGAGCGCCTGCGCGGCGCCCTTGGCATTCACCGCCGCGTCGGCCGCCAGCGGCCCGCCGGTCTGCGACGCCTCTTCGCATCGCTGATCGGCTGCCGCATCGCCGAATTCGTGCGCCCCGACCTGTCGCTCGCCTGCGGCATCACCGGAGTCAAGACGATCGTCGCCGTCGCCGAGGCCAGCTTCGTACGCGTGTTTCGACGCCGTCCGAGTGTCGATGCGGACCGCCCACCACCATGATCGCACCAAATTGGTTATCACCCGTGACCGTCTCGTTCACCAAGGTGGCAGCGACGGGTGATTGCTGACCCGACAACCCGTGAGCACCAAACTGTCGCAGCAACGTGTGTGCGCGGGAAGCCCACCTCTATGGCAAGGCGAGGGCATTGGGAGGCTATCGCTGGGGCAGGCGAGCGACCGCTACCTCGTCGCTATCGACACGGTAGGTCACCGCTACGACCTCATCCAGTTTCGGATCGCTCAGCACACCGCGCACGAAGATCGGCATGTTTGTCCCCATTTCTTGCCGGGCTGATGGGACGACCAATCCGCCTATCCCGAGTGCTCTGGCTTCTGCGCCGAGTTGGTTGCAAAACGAATAATCGCTATCATGGACTAGGTCTGGCCACTCTCGTTTCCTGGACCGAAGGTCCTTCTCAACACCATCGAAGGTGCAACGGAATCCCTGGTAGTAGGCCGTACGATCGCGTTTCGGAGTTCCAACATATTCTTTGCGGAACCAGAAAGCCACCTCGGCTTCCGCAGTCTTCGCCTCCAGTGCACTGTAGAATACGGGATAAGATCCATCAGAATAACGCGTCCTATTTCGCAACTTCGTCATCTGGCGAAACGGACCGTCGAGAAGCTCATCGATTGGGCCTCGGGGAATCAGTCCGGACAACAAATCCAACATCTCCACCTGACCATCGGGGTCCAGGTCCAACTCTGCAAGAAACTCATTGTCGTCACGCGATACTCTCGAAAATCGGAATACGACTCGTCTACGGCTCTCGCTCAATATGCCTTCAAGCATTACCGAACTCCGGCCGCCGACTCGACATATTCCCGCGCCAACAAAAGGGATTCCATGGAGCCCTCAAGCATAAGGGACAATGGCGACGTGTCGCTCAACATGTGGTGTTGCTCTCGCAACCAGTCGTTTTCCACATCCAGATCGCGGAACATTGACCACAGCGTTCTGCGAATAAAGAACAGATGGGCGATTCTATCCCTCACATCCCGTCCGCGGAACTGCTCCTGCCCATCCAGTACAGCGGAGACATGCTCGATATCCTCTGAATCGTAACCCAGAATTACAACTGCGTCAGGCATACCGAGGTGCCAAGATTCCTTCAATTTCCGGATGAATTGGACAGGTCCAGTCAGCCTGCCAGCTATCTGTCCTGAGCCACCACGTGCCTGATTCGAAGGGGCCGAGTATTTGTCATGGTGTGGGCGGATCGATTTCAGCGTGCGGCGATCGTCAGCAATCTGGAAGGCTCCCACTATGGAAACGCCACGCTTCACCAAGGCGTCCGTTGGAAAGTCCCGAGGTTGGCCGACGCGGCCTCTCTCGGCTTGAGCGGGCGCCACTAATTTTCTCCACCGTTGGCGAACAAAGGTACAAACAACACAGATCCGCGGTCGCCGCCGGCTCCCGCATCCCCTTGCTGGTAGCCACTTCCGCTACCCCCGCCGTCCCCTCCTTGGCCGACTTCGATCTCGAACCGATCGCCTTGAGACAATCGATGAAGTTCCACAATCCGGGTTTCTCCGGGAAATCCCTTGCCGCCGTCACCGCCATTGGACACTATGCGGCCATCGGCCGGAGGTGCGACCGCTCCGCGGCCGCCGTCGCCGCCAGCCCCGTATTCACCGCCCTTGCCGTTGTGCCCCTTGACCGGCTTGCCGTCGACTAGGCCACCGCCATCGCCTCCGTCACCACCACTACCGCCGGCTGCCCTATGGACTCCCCCTGCGGCCCGAATGGTGGTTGCAGCACCGCCTCCGCCGCCTCCGCCGCCAGCCGCGCCAAAGAGATTCAGGCCCTCAAGACAAAGGGCGCCTCCGCCGCCTCCGCCGCCTCCGGATGCGCCCACGACAACGGCAAGACCGTGTGGGGTGTCCCATGGCCACTCGAAGAATCCAGATTCGGTGACGCGTCGTGGCGCTGCACCCCTCATCGCATACCTCCGATGGTGCTGTGAGGACAACCGGCCGCGCGCCGGCCGATCCCGCTACAATGGTGGTCAGGCTGGCACCGATGTCCAGCGTTGTCCACAGGCTTGCAACTTCCCACACACGGCCTGAACCGCCCGCGGCCGGCGCCCCGGCCGGCATGGCAGGGGACGGCTGCGCGGTCGTCCTTAACCCGCGGTGACGGGTTCGGGTTCGCGGGCGGGTTGGGCGGCGGCGCCGTTGCCGTCCGCGGCGACGTGGCGGGTGGCCTTGGCGTCCTGCAGGGCCTTGAGCACCTTGGGAGGTGACATCGGCACCTCGTACAGGCGCACGCCGACGGCGTCGTAGATGGCGTTGGCGATGGCCGCGAGCGGCTGCACGATGGCGTTCTCGCCGACGCCGCGGATGCCGTACGGGTGGCGCGGGTTGGGCACCTCGACCACCACGGTGTCGATCATCGGCAGGTCGAGCGCCACCGGCATGCGGTAGTCCAGGAAGCCGGCGTTCTCCATCACGCCGTCCTCGTCGAACAGGTACTCCTCGTTCAGCGCCCAGCCGATGCCCTGCACGGCGCCGCCCTGCATCTGGCCTTCCACGTAGCTCTTGTGCAGCGCGCGGCCGGCGTCCTGCGCCACGGTGTAGCGGATCACGTCCACCTTGCCGGTGTCCGGGTCCACCTCCACGTCGCAGATGTGGGTGCCGAGCGCGGGCGCGGCGCCCTTGGCGTTCACCGCCGCGTCGGCCGCCAGCGGCCCGCCGGTCTGCGACGCTTTCGCCGCCAGGTCCTTCAGCGACAGCGGCGCCTCGGTGCCGTTGACGCCCGCCTTCAGGTGGGCGGCGCCGTCGCGCCACTCCACGTCGTCGGCCTTGACTTCCCAGATCTCGGCGGCCCGCCGCTTGGCGTCGGCGATCAGCTTGTGCGCCGCCTCGTACACCGCCACCGCGGCGGAGTAGGCGGTGCTGCTGCCGCCGGTGACCCCGTTGAAGCCGATCGAGTCGGTGTCGCCGATCGACGGCCGCACGTCCTCCACGTCGATCTGCAGCTCCTCCGCCGCCACCATGGCGTGGCCGGCGCGCGAGCCGCCGATGTCGGGCCGCCCCGTGACCAGCGTCACCTTGCCGTCCGGCAGCACGGAGAGGTGCGCGGTGGCGTCGCCGCCCCCGTTCATCCAGAAGCCGGAGGCCACGCCGCGACCCTGGTTGGCGCCCAGCGGCGCCTGGTAGTGGGGATGGTCCATCGCCGCCTGCACGGTCTCGATCATGCCGATCTCCGGGAACACCGGGCCGTACGGCGCCCTGGTGCCCTTCTTGGCGGCGTTCTTGAGCCGGAACTTCAGCGGATCCATGCCGATCTGCTCGCAGATCTCGTCGATCACGATCTCGGCCGCGTGGGCGGCGTTGGGCGCGCCCGGCGCGCGGTAGGCGTGCGACTTGGGCTTGTTGACCAGCACGTCGTAGCCGACGATGCGGAAGTTATTCACGTCGTAGGGGGCGATCAGCGCCATCATCGCGGCGCCCACCGCCGAGCCGGGATAGCCGCCCGCCTCGAACCACAGGTCGCAGTCCACCGCGGTGATACGCCCGTCGCCGGTGGCGCCCATGCGGATGCGGGTGTGGCTGCCGGGCGCCGGCCCGGTGCCGCGGAACACCTCGTCGCGGGTCATCACCATCTTCACCGGGTGGCCGGTGCGCTGCGCCATCAGCACCGCCAGCGGCTCCAGGTAGACGGTGGTCTTGCCGCCGAACCCGCCGCCGATCTCGGCCGCGATCGCCTTGATCCGGGACGGCTCGATGGCCAGCACCTGCGCGGTGGCGTCGCGGATCGAGAAGTGGCCCTGGCTCGACACCCAGAGGGTGATCTCGCCGTTCTCCTTGGCCTCCGCCATGCAGGCGTGGGTCTCGATGTAGCCCTGGTGTACGGTGCCGCTGTCGAGTTCGCGCTCGATGATCACGTCGGCGGCCTCGAATCCCTGCTCCAGGTCGCCGTCCTCGAAGGTGTTGGTCGAGGCGATGTTGGAGGGCGCACTGGAGGTGTCGCCGTTGGTGTGCTGGTGCTCTTCGATCAGCGGCGCATCCGGCGAGCACGCCTCCATCACGTCGAGCACCACCGGCAGCCGTTCGTACTCCACCTTGATCAGCTTCAGGGCTGCCTCGGCGACCGACGGGCTGGTGGCCGCCACCGCCGCCACGGTATGGCCGTGGTAGTGCACCTTGCGGCGCGCGATCACGTTGTGGGCGGTATCGCGGACGCTGGCCGGCGCCTCGCCTTCGATCTGGCCCTCGGAACTGACCTCGGGCAGGTCGGCGCCGGTGATCACGTCCTTGACGCCGTCGAGCGCGCGCGCGGCGCCGGTGTCGATCGACTTGATGATGCCGTGCGCGCAGGTGCTGCGCAGCGCCTTGCCGTACAGCATGCCGGGCAGGCTGAAGTCGGCGCCGTACTGGGCGCGGCCGGTTACCTTGTCGACGCCGTCATGGCGCACCGGGCGCTTGCCGATCCAGCGGAAAGTTGTGTTGTCAGTAGTAGTGTCGCTCATGGTCATGCTCCTTGGATGGCCACAGTGTAGGGCAATTCCCGCCGCCGCGGCAATGCGCGGCCACCGCCGGTACCGCCGGTTACCAGTGGATGACGCGTTGCTCGCGCGCGCGGAACACCGCCTCGCCGGCAAACCCGATCGCCTTGAGGCGGGCCGCCACCGCATCGAAGCCGTGGCCGATGTCGACACTGCGGTGGGCGTCGCTGCCGATGCTCACCAGCTCGCCGCCGAGTTCCCGGTAGCGCTCCAGGATCTCCCACGTGGGATAAGCCTCCGCCTCGTCTCGCCGCAGCCCGGCGGTGTTGATCTCCGGGATCACGCCGGCCGCGATGAACGCCTGCAGGATCGGATCCAGCTCATCCTCCGTCAGCGCTGCCAACGGCGTGTCCCAGTAATCGACCAGGTAGCGCTTCACGTAGTCGAGGTGGCTGACGATGTCGAACGGACGGCGGCCGCCGGCGGCCAGCTCCCGGCACAGGTCGGCCGCGCCGCGCAATTCGGCCAGGTAGTCGCGCCGCATGTCGGCGGCGGTCAGCCCCTGCCAGCGCCGAGGCAGGTGCAGCGGCCGCCCGCCGCACCAGTGCACGCTGAGCAGCACCACGTCGAACGCGTGCCGGTCCAGGTAGCCGAGGATCTCCTCCATCTGCGCCGCCTGGTAGTCCACCTCGATGCCGAAGCCGATCTCCAGCCCGGGCGAGAAGCGCCGGCGCAGACCCTCGATGGTGGCGGCGATGGCGTCGTAGTCCCACTGGCACGTGCCGCGCTCGGTGGGGTGCATGTCGTAGTGCTCGGTGAACGTGAGGCCGCCGAGGCCGGCGGCCAGGGCCTGCTCGCAGTTGGCGACGGGATCGGCCTTGGAGTCGATCGAGTGGCGCGAGTGCAGGTGCTGGTCGTGAAGCTTCACCATCATTAGCCTGGGCCGTATATTACTCCGAGCGTTTCAGGTGGAGCACTATAGCCTAATCTGCAACATCAACGAGTTGAGTGCGCTGTTTCACGAAGCGATGGATCTGCGCACCTTCCTCGACCGGACGGCGCGCATGGTTGCCGAGCACATGCGGGCCGATGTGTGCTCCATCTATCTCTACAACCCGTCCGAGCGTGAACTCACCATGACCGCCACCCACGGGCTCAACCGCGACCTGCTGGGGACCGTGCGGCTGAAGCTTGGCGAGGGGCTCACCGGCACCGCCCTCAAGGAACTGCGCCACATCGAGGAACCGGTAGCCAGCGTGAGCCCATTCTACCGGCACGTTCCCGGACTCAGGGAAGAGGAATTCGAGTCCTTCCTGGCGGTGCCGCTGACCCGCGGCATCACCCGCATCGGCGTGCTGGTGGTGCAGCGCCGCAAGAACCGCCGCTTCACGCGCATGGACGTGCAGGGGCTGCGCGCGGTCGGGGCGCAGCTCACCAGCACCATCGAGAACGCCCGCCTGCTGCTCGGCACCAGCGCGCTGCCGAGCGAGGGAGAAGACTCCCTGGCGCCCGATGTCGAGGCCACCTTCGAAGGGCAGGGGGCGTCCGACGGGCTCGCGCGCGGCCCGAGCCTGATCCTGGACCGCGAGGGCCAATACGACTCGCTCGCCACCGCCGACTACCCGACCGGCCTGACCCTCAAGGACTTCCGCGCCGCCGTGAGCGCCACCGAGCAGCAGTTGGAGAATATGCAGGCGCAGGTCGGCGAACGGCTGTCCGACGTGGCGTCGCTGATCTTTTCCTCCCACCTGCTGATCCTGAAGGATCCCGGATTTACCGCCAGCGTCGAATCGATGATCGACCAGGGCATGACGGTTCCGCGCGCCGTGCTGCAGGTGGCCGACGGCTACCTGCGCCGCTTCCAGTCCAGTCCCGTCGGCTTCGTGCGCGAGAAGGCCAACGACGTGCGCGACGTGGTCACGCGCCTGTTGCTCAACCTCACCGGATCCGAGGCCGAATCGCTCGGCTGCCGCGGCCGCATCGTGGTGGCGCGCGAGTTCTTCCCGTCGCAACTGCTGCGCCTGTCGTCGGAGCAGGTGGCGGGCGTGATCCTGGTGACCGGCGGCGTCACCTCTCACGTCGCCATCCTGGCCCGCTCGCTGATGGTGCCCTTGGTGATCGTCAACGACCCGCGCCTGCTGGCGCTGCCGTCGCGCACCGACATCCTGGTGGACGCCGACCATGGCCGCGTCTACGTGCGCCCCACCCAGGCGGTGGTCGGTCACTACCGTACCCGGCTGGCCGCGCAGGCCGCGCGTGCCGAGGACCCCAGCGCCATCGCGCCGCGCACCTGCACCAGCGACGGCACCGTCATCCAGTTGATGGCCAACGTCAACCTGATGAGCGACGCCGACCTGGCGCGCCGGCTCGGCGCGGAGGGCATCGGCCTTTACCGCACCGAGTTTCCGTTCATGGTGCGCCGCGAGCTGCCCACCGAGGAGGAGCAGTACGAGCTGTACCGCGACCTGGTGGCCCGGTTCCCGCACCGCGAGATCCACTTCCGCACGCTCGACGTCGGCGGCGACAAGGTGCTGTCCTACTTCCCCGACATGCGCGAGCAGAACCCGTTTCTCGGCGTGCGCTCGATCCGCTTCACCCTGCGCAACCGCGACATCTTCATCCAGCAGATCCGCGCCATGCTGCGCGCCAACGCCGGGCGCAAGCTGCACGTGATGTTTCCGATGATCTCGTCGATCGAGGAGCTGCGCGCCGGGCGCGGGATGGTGGAGCAGTGCATCTCGGAACTGCACGCCGAGGACCTCGATTTCAGCAACGAGGTGGCGGTGGGCGCGATGGTGGAGGTGCCCTCCATGGTGCCGCTGATCGACCAGTTCGCGCGCGAGGCGGACTTCCTGGCCATCGGCACCAACGACCTGATCCAGTACCTGCTGGCGGTGGACCGCACCAACGAGAAGGTCGCCCACCTCTACCTTCCGCACCACCCGGCCGTGCTGCGCACCCTGCACGCGGTGGCCAGCGCCTGCACCGAGCGCGGCGTGCCGCTGTCGGTGTGCGGCGACATGGCCCACCAGGCGCAGTACCTGCCGTTCCTGATCGGCATCGGCGTGCGCCACCTCAGCGTGGAGCCGATCTACCTGCCCGCCGTGCAGGCCACGGTCGCCCGCATCGACCTGGCGGAGGCCGAGGCCCTGGCGGAGGAGGTGCTCGCCGCCACCTCCGTCGAGGAAGTCACCGCACTCCTCCCCGCACCCCAAGACGAACCGCAAGCGGCGCAGGTGTAACCGGCGGCCGCCGCAAAGTCGCGAGGCGGCGTTGGCCGCGTGGGGCAATTTGACGTATAATCAGTGATGGATAAGCGGGATTTACGTGAAAAACAGGGCATCCCTTGTCTATCTGCAGCAGAAGGCGACGTCGCGGCTCGGTCGCATCATGGTGCTCACGGGCGCGCGGCAAACCGGCAAGACCACGCTGGTGCAGGCGGGAGTCACCGGCTACGAGTTCTTGTCGTTGGAGGATCCGGTCACCCGGCCCGACTTTCTGGCGCTCTCGGCGGCGCAGTGGCGGCAGCAGTACCCGATGGCCATTCTGGATGAGATTCAGAAGGCCCCGCGTCTGCTCGAGTCGATCAAGGCTACCTACGACCGCTACCCCGAGACACGCTATATCCTGTTGGGATCGAGCCAGATACTGCTGATGGAGAGGGTCCGCGAGAGCTTGGCCGGGCGCGCCTCCCTGCTTGAGCTGTACCCCCTGACGTTTCCGGAGCTGCTCACCGACTCGTGGGACGACCCGGTTCGGGAGTCGTCCCTGATCGAGTGGCTGAAGAGCGGTGCGCCGTCGGATTTCTGGCACGGTGTACCGCGCGCGGAGACTCGCTACGCCCGGGTACGCCGGCTGTTGGAGTCCTACTTGCAGTTTGGCTCCCTGCCGGCGCTGACCCACCAGTCCCTGGACGAGGAGGAAAAGTACGATTGGCTGTCCGCCTACGTGCGCACCTATCTCCAGCGCGACCTCCGCGACCTGGCCAACCTGCGCGAGTTGGAGCCGTTCGTGCGCGCCCAGAGAACCCTCGCGGCGATGACCGGCGGCATCCTCAACCTGGCCCACCTGGCCAACCACGCGGGCATCACGGCGCAGACCGCGAAGCGCTTCGTCACCTACCTGGAGATCAGCTACCAGATCATCCTGCTGCAACCATGGTTCCGCAACCTCGGCAAGCGGCTGTCCAGATCACCCAAGGTCCATTTCATCGACCCCGGCGTGCAGCGCGCCCTCCTGGGCAGGCGCGGCGTACCAGCCGGCAACGAGTTCGAGAGCGCGGTGATCTCCGAAATCTACAAGCAGATCAGAAACTGCCGCCTTCCCGTCACCTTCCATCACCTGCGCACTTCCGACGGACGAGAGGTCGATCTCCTGTTGGAGTTGGAGGACGGCTACGTTCCCCTCGAAGTCAAGCTCACCGAACGGGTCTCGGCGCGCGATGCCCGCCACCTTCGCCGCCTCGACGGGGTGCTGGACAAGCCGGTCCTGCACGCGCTGGTGCTGTCCAACGACGCACAGATCCAGCGCCTGGCCGACGGCATCACGGCGGTGCCCGTGGCGTGGTCGCTGGGCTAGCGCCCCGAAACCGTCGCCCAGGGCGCGCGCAAGAACGCTTTCGGCCGGCGTGATTGACAGGCAGATGTTGACGGATCGGAGTCTGAAGATGCAAAGCAGCAACCGCAGGATCGTTTTTTCCGCACCACAGACGGTGGAGGTTCAGCAGGAAGCGGTCGGTTCCGGCGGCCTTGGCGCCGACGAGCTGCTCGTCGAGTCGATCTGCTCGGCGGTGAGTGCGGGTACCGAGCTCGCCTGTCTCGCGGGGTTGGAAGAGTGGTTTCCGTTTCCGGGCGTGCCGGGCTACGCGACGGTGGGCCGCATCGTGGCGTTGGGCGGTTCCGTGACCGGCCTGCGCGAGGGCGAGGTGGTGCTGCACTACGGCGGCCACCAGTCCTACAATCGCAGAACGTTGGGCGACTTCCTGCTGCCGGTACCGGCAGGAGTCGACGTCAAGGTCGCCGCCATGACCCGTCTTGCCACGGTTGCGTTTACCAGCATCAGGGTGTCCGACATCGAGGCGGGCGACTTCGTGGCGGTGGCCGGTCTCGGCCCGGTCGGCAACCTGGCCGCACAGCTCGCCCAGATTCAGGGGGGCCGCGTCATCGGGGTGGAGATGAGTGCCGGCCGCATCGACCTGGCCCGGCAATGCGGCCTGCAGCAGACGATCGACGCTTCTCGGGAGGACGCCGCGGAACGCATCAGGGAGCTGACCGGCGGCGACGGCGCCGCAACCGTGATCGACACCACGGGGGACACGCGGGCGATCGTCGCCGAGATGGATTGGGTGGCCGAGCGGGGCGAATTGATTCTCCTGGGCACTCCTCGGGGAGAAGTCCAGGGCGACCTCACGGAGTTGCTGAGAGGCGTACACCTGTGGCCGCGCGGCTGTGTCACGCTCAAGGGGGCGCACGAGTGGCGGTATCCCGCCATGCACGACCCCAACACCAAGCACTCCCTGGAGCGCAACTCCCGCGTTGCGTGGTGGCTGCAACAAACCGGCCGGCTGCAGATGCACAAGTTGATCACCCACGTGGCCAGACCCGAGGACGCCCCCGCCGTCTACGAAGCCCTCGCGACCCGCAAGGACGAGTACGTGGGCGTGGTCTTCGATTGGTCCTGAGTACTGTTCGCGGCGGGCCGCGTCACGCGACCCGCGTTCGGCGACAGCGAGCAGTCCGCGGTTGGCCGACGGAGGTCGGTCCGCGCCTCGCCACGGGCCGACTTCCTAGCCGGCACGTGCACAAGGAATTGCTTGACCAGATAGACCTGAATCGGTCAGATTGGTCAGAGATGATGGGGGTGCCGCATGGTCGTAAACGTGTCCGAAGCCAAGGCGCAGCTTTCGAGCTTGCTCGACAGGGTGTATCACGGCGAGACCGTGACCATCGCCAAGAACAACCTGCCGATTGCCGATCTCGTCAAACACCAGCCGCGCGGCAAACGCCGGCTCGGGCTGCTGCGCGGTCGGATAGTCGTTCCTGACGACTTCACCGACCAGGATCCCGCGATCAACGACCTGTTCTACCCGACCGGCGACCGAAGCGAGTGAAGCTGCTCCTCGATACGCACATTCTGCTCCATGCGCTCACCGAGCCGGAACGGCTCTCCCGCCAGCGCCGCGAGTCGATCGAGAACCCTGCCAACGCTGTTTTCGTCAGCGCAATTTCGATTGCCGAGGTCGCCATCAAAGTTTCGATCGGCAAGTTGAGCGTCGATGTGGACCTGCTTCCCGCAGTCGAGGAAGCAGGCTTCGAGTGGCTCGACTTCAGCCCGCGGGAGGCGCATCAGTTGGCTGAACTGCCGCTCCACCATCGAGATCCGTTCGATCGCATGTTGATCGTGCAGAGCCAGATCAACGATCTCACGCTAGTGACCGACGACTCCCTGATCGCGGACTACGACTGCCGCATCCTGTAGCTGATCGATCCCCCGTCGGAGGAACGCTTTCCGCCTGTAGAATGAGGGTGGCCGGAAATGTTGCGGTTGGGCGCCTCTGGCGGTACGATGGGAGGTATACCGTCCTCGAGGAGATGCTGGAGCAGGAACCGATCGACATCGCCATCACCTGCACCGGGGCGGTGTATCAGCCGGCCGTGGCCATCCGGATCGCCGAGTCAGGGCGGGTCAGGACGATGTTGTGCGAAAAGCCGCTTTCCCTGACGGCGGCTGATGCGGAAGCGCTGATCGCGGCCTGCCGTAACAACGGCGTACTGATAGCCGAGGGGTGGAAGTTTCGCCACCATCCCCAGCATCTGAAGGCCAAGCAGATTGTCGACGAGGGCGGCATCGGCGAGGCGATGCACATCCTCAGTACCTTCTACAGCCGGTTTGAAGACCGCCGCCCGAATACCAGCCGTTTCATCAGCAGCGTCGGGGGCGGCGCGGTGCGCTGGATGGGATGTTACAACCTCCACCATGCGCTGTGGATCTTCGGTGAGGAGCCGGAGCGCGTGTGCCGCACCGTGTCACACCGGAACAGAGCATCGCTCACATGAGAGTAGTCGATGCGGTGTTCGAGTCCCTTGCCAGCGGTAAGGCGGTAGCGGTGGGATCCGGTCATGATTAGGCAGATAAGGACGGTCTATAGCCCTATGTTCGTTTTTTCACTCCTCCGTAACGTCCTGCGCTACCCATCAATCTGGGGTCAAGCAGATCCCGGAGCGTGTCACCAAACATGTTGGCGCAGTAAACCACACCGGTCAGGCAAAGACCCGGCCAGATTGCCAGAGCCGGCGCCAATTCCATGTATTTGCGCCCATCCCAACTGAGCATTCCTCCCCAGCTTGCGACATCGGGAGGCAGGCCGTATCCCAGGAAGCTGAGCCACGCTTCGGACATGATGACGGCGCCGATGGTAGTAGTGAAAATAATTATGGTCGGCGCCATTATATTCGGAATTACGTGCCGCGCAATAGTCCTGTACGCGGGGCTGCCGATGGATTCAGCCGCCGCCATGTAAGCGTTCTCCTTGATTCCGATCACGGCACTTCTGATCACTCGACAGTTTTGAATACCGTAGTAGAACCCCAGTATCAGGATTATCTGCAGTGCACCCGTGCCAACCAGGGACATCACGGTAATCAGCAGGAGCAAACCCGGGAACGCCATGAGGGCATCGACTACTCTCTGCACGACAACGTCAAACTTGCCACCGAGGAATCCTGATGGAACGCCAATAAGAGCCGCAATGAAAATACAGATGGTGGTTGCCGACAGGCTCACTATTACGGAAATACGGGCACCATACAGGAGGCGGCTCAGGACATCTCTGCCAAGCTGGTCGGTGCCGAGCCAGAATTGCGCCGACGGCGTCTCCAGGCGGTTGTCCAAGTGCAGATCGTTCATGCCATACGGCGCCATACGATCCGCAAAGATGCCGGTGAACAGCATGAAGATCAGCACCGCACCAAAGACCAGACCGGCTGGCTTCTTCTTGGCCATTCTGACCACAAAATCAACGATGCGCGGGCGCCGCCGTTCCGGGCCCATGGTAGTCGGTGTGTCGATCGAACTGTTCACCGGTTACCGACCCTGGCCCGAAACAGCCGGACGGCGGGCAATGCTTGCGCATCGGGTTTCACCGTCTTCCGTAGCACGGGGTGACCGCACTGACTCATCGGTAATGTATTCGCGGGTCGATCCAGGCGTAGGTAAGGTCGACCAGAACATTCATCAGCACAACTACCGTGGCGACAATGAGGTTGATTCCCGATACAACCGGGTAATCTCTCCGTCCAATTGCATCCATCATCAGGCGGCCAATACCCGGCAGTTGGAAGAGCTCCTCAATGATGAGCGATCCTCCAACAATCAAGGGAAACTGGATGCCAATCAGGGTGACCACCGGTATCAGAGCGTTCTTCAGGGCATGTCTGATTACCACACGTCTCTCCCTGACGCCCTTTGACCAGGCCGTCCTAATGTAGTCCTGGCGCAGCACTTCCAACATCATCGTCCGCGTCATTCGCATGGTGACGCCGGACAGGGCCATGCCCAATATGGCTGCCGGAAGCAGGAACATGCCCAGGTTGCCGAGGGGGTCCTCAAAAAACGGAATGAGTTCTGTTGACGGTGACCAGCCCCACAAGATCGAGGGGTAGAGTATGACTATGGTGGCTGTCCAGAAGGTGGGAACCGACACAAAGATGATCGACACGCTGCGTGCCAGATAGTCACCAACCGTATCCTGGCGCAGAGCCGAGTAGACGCCAATCGGAACGGCGGCCAGTCCGGCTATTATGGTGGCAAGAATAGAGAGTTCAAGAGTAGTCGGCAGCCTGCTCATTATGGTTTCGGCTACCGGCCGTGTTCCGATCAGTGGATCACCCAGGCTGCCGCGTAGCAGAATATCTCCAATCCAGCGTACGTACTGGATATGGATGGGTGCATCGAGCCCGAGTATCGCCTCGATAGCTTCACGCTGTGAGTCACGTTCCGTTATAAATTGCATCTGACTAAGGATGACGTCGATGACGTCACCTGGAATAAGCCGGATAGTCAGAAAGACGATAATGGACACCAACAGCAGCGTCGGTATCGTAAGAAGTACTCTCCTTACGAAATAGCTAAACACGTGTCACCGACCGGAAAAACTGTCGCTATGTATGGTTCAGTTTCCGGGTAAGGATTCGGGGGAGGCAGAAACCAAGCCCTGCCTCCCCCCGTTGCCTGCAGACAACACGAAATGCGAGACTCCTAGTTCCCCATGGATTTCTTCAACTCCTGGTCAACCCAGACGTGGGCCATAACCAGGCCGTGACCGTAATCAGTTCCCAGCCGGTTCTCCCCCCGGTAGCTCTTGATCCACGGCTGCCATGCTCTGAACTCAGCATTCATGATGATGAACATCCTCCAGTGCTGGCGAACGATGTAATCATTGGCTGCCGTTAGCAGTCCTTGATACTCATCCAAGTCAGCTTCCACGGCTGCCGCATCAATCAGGGCGTCATATTCGGGGTCCTGAATAAATTGTGGGTTACTTTCACCTGCATCCGGGCCATAAAAATGGCGAGCCGGGCCTATGGGCCCGGGATAACCGATGCCCCAACCCCGGATGGACATCCCTTCCCATTCTCCACTCGACACCAAAGCCACGTGAGCGCTGGGGTCCAGGATCTCAATCTCCATATCAACGCCAATCTCGGCCAAGTGGCTTTGCACTATCAGGTACAGGTCCGTATCCTGATCGGAGGGCAGTAAGAGTTGCGTCTTGAAGCCATCGGGGTAGCCGGCATCTGCCAAGAGCTGCTTCGCCTTCTCCGGATTATAGGTGTATGTCTCGCGAACTTCCTCAGGTATCTGATCCCACGGGTTGTAGAAGCCCGGGACAGCGGTATAACTCCATGCTTTGGGAATCGCATCCACATAACCGCCACCCCATGTCCTGGCAATTTGTTCACGATCGATCGCCATATCAAGCGCCTGGCGCACCCTGATGTCAGGCCAGAGAGGCTCAGTGCCATACCGATACGTCAATCCTGAGCCGGTCATTGTGTAAGCGGCGAACTGAAGCTCGGGGTTGGTCCGTTCCAAGCTCTCCTTCTGCTCCCACGTAATCCCGGTGTCGCCCCAGTTATTGCCATCCATTCGGTCAAGCTTGCCGGACCGCAATGCCGCCAGCTGGGTCGACTTTTCCGGCATCGCAAGTTGCCTGAATTCGTCAGCATAGGGCAGTTGGAACTCGTGGTCCGGGAAGAGCGCGTCATTCTGCCAGTAGTCGGGATTCCTGACCCATGTCAAGGAAGTGCCGGGAACATAGTCCGCGAACATCCACGGGCCGGTACCGATCACATGGGCCGGGTCTTTCATGTCGCCGTACTCTTCGACGACTTCTCGGGGCGGAGCTATCATATCGGACCAGCCAGCAGTCAGAAAAGTAGGTAGACTGTAGGCATTTACCGGGTGCTTGAACACCACCGTATACTTGTCGGTGGCTTCCACGGAAGTAATCTTGTTGAAGAACGGCTCACCTGCGTACGGGCTTCGCTCGCTAAAACCGCTGCCCAAACCCCATACTCGATGGAACACGTATTCGACATCCTTGGCGGTGAACTCGCGTCCGTTTACCGGCGGCAGGTTATGCCACTTGACGCCCTCACGGATGTGGAAGATGGTAGTTCCGGGGTCCGGCTGTTCCCAGCTTTCCGCGAGGCCGGGTCCCATGGTATTCGGGCCCCACCAGTTCTTGTAGTCCTCAATCTCGCGGGAGACTGCCCAGTTATTCTGGCCGAGCCTCTCGCCGGCAGAGTTCCACATTCCTCCCCAGCCCCAGTAGTTGTCCATGCTATTTTCAATCGCTGGCACCCAGTATACATAGTTGATGGTGCCGCCATACCTGGGCTTTTCCTGTAACTCACCCCAGGCATTGCGGATCATCTCTTTCTCCGCGGTCGAAGCCGAGCCGGCGCTTTCGCTGGCGGGTGCGGCAAAACCTGCGGTCGCTGCGAGCGCGAACGCTAAAACTAACGGAACGAATCTTGAAACCAAAGTGGATCCTCCTTTCGGGTCAACACGTGATCGATGTGTTGCGTATTGCCGGCAACGCCGGCTCCGGTGGCTGGTGCATACCGGTGGTAGGCCGGCGCGAGGGCCGGGCCGAATCAGATCGGGCGCGGGCGCCCGCGGCGGAGCCGCGAGTCGCACACGTACCTGACCACAGGGTATCTGGCCACGAAAACCAAATTAAGCTCCGCGTCCGCCGCGTGTCAACCCGCACGCAGCGATGCCGCGGCAGTGCTCGGCGCACCGCTCGGTAGCAGCGGACCATCATATACTGCGGGTCCATGTTGACGCCCGAACAGCGCACGGAGTTCGACGAGCGCGGCTTCGTCCGGATCCCGTCGGCCTTCACAGCGACCGAGGCCTCCGCCATGGAGGACTTGGTGTGGGCGGACGCGGAAGCCAGAGAAGGCGTGATCCGCGGCGACCCGAGCACCTGGAACCTGACCATGGTGGTTGGCCTGGGTCACCTCAAGACCGCGCCGGCGTTCGCCGCCATCGGGAGCCCCGCCACCGTGGCGGCGCTCGATGACCTCCTGGGTGAGGGCCGCTGGGTCCGCCCGAACAACTGGGGGCAGTTGCTCGTGACCTTTCCAACGCCGGACGCAGAGTGGACGGTCCCGAGCGACGTCTGGCACACCGACTTCGACTACCAGCTTCCCCCGGGCGAGGTTGCCGGCGCGCTGGTGTTCGCCTTCCTCGCCGACGTCGGGCCAGGTGCCGGGGGCACGGTCGTAGTGGCGGGGTCGCATCGGCTGATACGGCGCTACGTGGAGGATCAGCCCAGGGAGGCGCTCGAGAAGATGAAGATGAAGCAGGTCCGCAAGGCGTTCCTCGCCAGCGACCCGTGGCTGCGGGCGCTCTCGTCGGACCGTGATGCCGGCGACCGCGAGGAGCGGTTCATGGGGGCCGATCACGAACTCGGAGGCGTCCCCGTTCGGGTCGTCGAGCTCACTGGCCGGGCCGGCGACGTTGTCGTCGGCCACCCCTGGCTGCTGCACGCGCCCGCTCCCAACTGCGGTACGAGCCCGAGATTCATGACCGTGCAGCGGGTGAAGGTGGCCGCGGGCGAGAGCGCCCCGGAAGTCTGAGCGCCGTGCGGGGCTCTTCGGTAGTGCGTCAGGTTGAACTGACGCACTACCGGCCTTTCCGACAGTTTGACACATTGCTGGCGCTCGGTTACTCTGCGCGTCGCTATATCACAAGGAGGAACATGTGAACTTCGATAAGCTGCACCCCATCGTCCAAGCTATCTGCCGGGCCAAGGGCCTCGTCCTGGCGGCCCTGCTGCTACCGCTTGGTCTCGTTCCGGCCGCGCTGGCGCAGGACTACTCCGAGGCGCCGATCCTGGCCGAGCAGGTCGCCTCGGGCGAGTTGCCCGCGGTCGCCGACCGCCTGCCGGATGAGCCCTTTATGGTCGGCCCGGGCGTGATCGTGCACGCCGAGAACCTGGACTGGGAGCCCGGGCGGTACGGCGGCACCCTGCACATGGCGCATCCCGGCCCCGACTGGAACCCTGACATCTTCATCATGCTCAACGAGCACCTGCTCATGGCTCCTGGCATCAGCGTGGATGGCATCCGCCCCAACGTGCTGAGGGCCTTCGAGGCGAACGACGACAACACCGTCTTCACCTTCCACCTGCGCAAGGGCCTCAAGTGGTCGGACGGCATGCCCGTGACCACCAAGGACGTGCGCTTCATGTTTGAAGACGTCTATCACAACGAGGAGCTCACGCCGAGCTTCCCGGCCAAGTTCCGCGCCGGCGGGCGGCCCGACGGCGAGATCGTGAACCTGCAGATCGTCGACGACCACACCTTCACCATGGCCTTCACGGAGCCCTACGGTACGCTGCTGAGCGAACTCACCATCAAGGGCTGGCAGGGCTACACCGACGTCATGCAGCCGTCGCACCACCTCCAGCAGTTCCACATCGACTACACCTCCCTCGACGACATGCGCGCCGCCCTGGACGCGGCCAACCTCGGTAACGAGTGGGCGCAGTTGTTCACCGCCAGGAACTGCCGCAACTGGGATCTGACCAAGGCGAGCTGCATCGGCTTCCCGGCCCTCTACCCGTGGGTGCGCGTCGAGGCCAGCGAGCCCGGCATCATGCAGTTCGCCCGCAACCCCTACTACTTCAAGGTCGACACCACCGGCCAGCAGCTCCCCTACATCGACGAGGTCGTCTCGGTCCTGGTGGAAGACTCCGACATGGTCAACCTCAACGTGCTGACCGGCGACGTCGACCTCCTCCGCGAGGACACCGCCCTGATCAAGCTCCCGCTGTACAAGGAGAATGAGGCGAAAGGCGGCTTCCAGGTCGCCCTGCTCGACAATCACGTCGACCCGACCGCCCTGTGGCTGAACTACACCTTCGACGATCCCGTGTGGCGCGAGGTGACCGGCAACCTCGAGTTCCGCCGGGCGCTGAACATGAGCATCAACCGCCAGGAGATCATCGACAGCATCTACTTCGGTCTGGCGGATCTCCCACAGTTGGTGCCGAGCGTCTACGATGTCGCGGAGGCCAACCGCATTCTCGACTCGATCGGCATGGACAAGCGCGACGACGACGGCTTTCGGCTGAGCCCCAGTGGACAGCCGTTCAGCATCCCCATCGAGACGGCCAACCACGCCCCGGACATCATCCCGGTGTCCGAGCTGCTGGTGGAGCACATCAAGGACGTAGGGATCCGTGCCACCCTGAACGTCATCGAAGGCTCGCTCGTCGGGCAACGCGCCGCCGCCAACGAGCTGCAAGCGAGCGTGGTATGGGCGGTGCAGCCGATGTGGCCCAACGGCACCTGGACCGATTACACCCCGACGACGAGGTGGGGCCCACGATGGAGAACCTGGTACAACACCTCCGGCGCCGATGGGGAGGAACCGCCGGAAGCAGTCCGGCGCATCTACGAGTTGCAGGAGGGCCGCATCAGGGCGATCCCCGGCAGCGATGAGGACAAGGCGATCTACGCCCAGATCTTCCAGATCCACCACGACAACGTCTACATATTCAACATCGCCGAGCGGGTGCGCTACGCGCTCGTTACCAACGCCGACCTCGGCAACGTGCCTCATGGGGGCCAGGCCATTGGCGGCAACAACAGCGGCGAGCAGTTCTTCTATCGGACGTCGCAATAACGCACCGTCTCACCGACCGCCTGCCGGGCTCTATCGCCCGGCAGGCGCCCGCTGCGCTTCCGGGAGACGTTAGGTGTTAGGGTTCATCGTTCGCCGGTCGATCATGCTGGTCCCCATCCTGGTCCTGATCTCGGTCGTGTCGTTCGTCATCATCGAGCTTCCGCCCGGCGACTGGATCGACGTGCGACTTGCGACGCTTCGCGACAGCGGCATCGAGCTCGATGAAGAGGAGGCCGACCGCCTCGAGGCGTTGTACGGCTTCAACCGGCCCGTCCATGAGCGCTACCTGCGCTGGATGAGGGGCATCGTGTTCGATTTCAACTTCGGCTGGTCGTTCCAGTGGGCGCGCCCGGTGAACGACCTGCTGGCCGAGCGCCTGCCCCTAACCCTGCTCATCTCGCTGCTGTCGCTGGTGGTGTCGTGGCTGATCGCCCTCCCCATCGGCATCTACTCCGCCACCCACCAGTATTCGACTCCCGACTATGCCTTTACCTTCTTCGGCTTCTTGGGCCTCGCCATCCCCGGATTCCTGCTGGCGCTGGTCATGGCCTGGGTGCTGTTCCGGTTCTTTGGTTTTTCCTCCAGCGGCCTGTACGACATCTCCTTCGTGGGAGAGCCGATGTCGTGGCCCAAGTTCGTGAGCATCCTGCAGCACTTGATCCTGCCCCTGCTGATCATCGGCCTGGCCGGCACCGGCGCCACCATCCGGATCATGCGCGGCAACCTGCTCGACGAGCTGAAGCGTCAGTACGTGGTGACGGCCCGCTCCAAGGGCGTGGCCGAACTCAGGCTGCTGTTCAAGTACCCGGTGCGGCTCGCGATGAACCCGGTGCTCAGCACCATCGGCTGGGTACTGCCCGCCATCTTCTCCGGCGAGGTGCTCGTCTCTCTCGTGCTGGGCCTGCAAACCACCGGCCCGCTGTTGCTGCGGGCCGTGCTCGCGCAGGACATGTTCCTCGCCGGCAGCATCGTGCTGATATTGAGCACCCTCACCGTGATCGGCACCCTGGTCTCGGATATCCTGCTGGCGTGGCTCGATCCGCGCATCCGCTACGGGGCGGTGAGCAGATGAGCCACCGCGATTCCCCGGACCGTCTAGCGAACCTTCCCGGCCCGGACGCGCCCGACGAGACCGCCGTCACCTTCGGCGGCGAACAGGTCGACGAGAGCATCTACTACGCCAGCCAGTGGCAGCTGATCTGGTGGCGCTTCCGCCGCCACCGCCTCGCCATCGGCTCCGGCGTCCTGCTGGTCCTGATCTACATCCTGTCGATGTTCTCAGGCTTCTTCAGCCCCTACTCGCCCAGCCAGCGCTTCGACCAGTACCAGCAGGCGCCACCGATGGCGATCCGGCTGTTCAACGAGGGTCGCTTCATCGGGCCCCACTATCTCGGCCTCGAGCGGGAGTTGGACACCGAGACCTTCCGCTACGAGTTCGTCTACGACGAGAGCCAGATCTACCCGCTCCGGCTGTTCGTCCGCGGCGAGCCGTACGAGTTCCTGGGGCTGTTCCCGACCGACATCCACTTCTTCGGCACCCCGGGGGAGTCCCCCCCGCCGCTGCTGCTGTTCGGCGCGGACCGGCTCGGCCGCGACATCTTCAGCCGCACCCTCAACGGCGGTCGCATCTCGTTGTCGATCGGGCTCATCGGGGTGCTGTTGAGCTTCGTCCTCGGCGTCGCCCTGGGCGGCATCTCCGGCTACTTCGGCGGTGTGGTGGACGAGATCGTCCAGCGCATGGTCGACTTCTTGATCTCGATTCCGCAGTTGCCCCTGTGGATGGCGCTGTCGGCGGCGCTGCCGCGGGACTGGCCGGTGCTGCGGACCTATTTCGCCATCACCATCATCCTGTCGATCGTTGGCTGGACCAGCCTCGCCCGCGTGGTGCGCGGCAAGCTGCTCTCCCTCCGGGAGGAGGACTACGCCCTCGCCGCGCAGGCGGCCGGGGCCGGCAAGCGCCGGATCATCTTCAAGCACCTGCTGCCGGGCTTCACCAGCCACCTGATCGTGAGCATCACCCTGGCGGTGCCCGGCATGATCCTCGCCGAGACCGCCCTCAGCTTCATCGGGCTCGGCATCCAGCCGCCCGCCGTGAGCTGGGGCACGCTGCTGCAAGACGCCCAGGACATCGTCGCCATTGCGCATCAGCCGTGGCAGTTGATCCCTGCCATCTTCGTGATCGCCACCGTGCTGCTGTTCAACTTCATCGGCGACGGCCTGCGCGACGCCGCCGACCCCTACTCGGAGGCGAACTGAGGTGGCGGATTCCCGGGCGCTCGTCGAGGTGAAAGACCTCCAGGTGCACTTCCACCTGGCCGAGGGCGTGGTGCGCGCCGTCGACGGGGTGAACTTCGCAATCCGCCCGGGCCGGACGCTCGGCGTGATCGGCGAGAGCGGCTCGGGCAAGTCCGTGTCGGCGCAGTCGATCCTCGGCATCGTGCCCTCGCCGCCCGCGAAGCTGGTCAACGGACAGATCCTGCTGAACATCGAGGACGAAGAGACCGGTACCGTGAGCAGCGTCGACCTGACCAGGCTGCCGAGGACCGGGACGGAGTACCGGGGCATCCGCGGTGGGGAAATCGGCATGATCTTCCAGGAACCGATGACCTCGTTCAGCCCGGTGCACACCATCGGCAACCAGATCATGGAGTCACTGCTGCTGCACACCGATCTCGACAAGAAGGGCGCTCGCGAGCGCGCCGCCGAGCTGCTCGGCCACGTCGGCATCCCCAACCCGCAGCGCAACGTCGACGCCTACCCGCACCAGTTCTCGGGCGGCATGCGCCAGCGCGCGATGATCGCCATGGCGCTGGCGTGCCGGCCCCGGCTGCTCATCGCCGACGAGCCCACCACCGCCCTCGACGTCACCATCGAGGCGCAGATC
This sequence comes from Spirochaetaceae bacterium, assembly GCA_028821475.1. Lineage (GTDB taxonomy): Bacteria > Spirochaetota > Spirochaetia > SZUA-6 > Bin103 > Bin103. Next base: position 1,681 of record JAPPGB010000164.1, on the reverse strand, counting down.
CTCAACCTCATCCAGGAACTGCAGCAGGAGCTGCACATGGCGATTCTCTACATCAGCCACGACCTCGCCGTGGTCGGCGGTCTCGCCGACGAGATCATGGTGATGTACATGGGTATGGTGATGGAGTACGCCAGTGCGGACGCCATCTTCGACGACCCCAAGCACCCCTACACCCAGGCGCTGTGGCGCTCGATCCCGCGCATCGACGGACCGCTCGAAGAGCTGGTGCCGATCACCGGCAACGTGCCGAGCCCGTTCGCCGTCCAGCGCGGCTGCCCGTTCTCCACCCGCTGCCCGCAGTGCATCCCCGGCGTTTGCGACGAGCGCCGGCCGCCGGAGATCGAGGTCGGCCCGAACCACACCGTACGCTGCTTCCTGTACACCGACGACCACCAGACCGGGAGCGGCGAGGGCGGCGCGGAGGGACCGTGAGCCAGGACCGAGACGAGACCACCGCGACGCCTACCGCGCCCGGGACCGAACAGCGCACGCCGCTGCTCGAGGTGCGGGATCTCAAGAAGTACTTTCCCGTCCAGCAGGGCTTCCTGCGCCGCACCGTAGGCTACGTCAAGGCCGTCGACGGCGTGAGCTTCACCGTCGATCCGGGTGAGACCCTGGGCATCGTCGGGGAAAGCGGCTGCGGCAAGACCACCCTCGGCCGCTGCCTGCTGCGCCTCTACGAGCCCACCGACGGCGCCATCCAACTCAACCTCGACGAAGGGTCTCTCGATGTAATGAACCTGAGCGGCGACGACATGAAGCTGTTCCGGCGCCGGGCGCAGATCATCTTCCAGGACCCCTTCTCATCGCTCAACCCGCGCCTCAGCATCCTCGATACCGTCGGCGAGCCGCTGCTGGTGAACAACGTGGCCCGCGGCCGCGAGCTCGAGGAGCGCGTCAGGGAGGTGATCGTGCAGGTGGGGCTGCGGGTCGAGCACCTGCGCCGCTTCCCGCACAGCTTCAGCGGCGGGCAGCGCCAGCGCATCGGCATCGCCCGGGCGCTGGTGGTCAACCCCAAGGTCGTCGTCGCAGACGAGCCCGTCTCGGCCCTCGACGTCTCCATCCAGGCGCAGATCCTGAACCTCCTGAAGCGCCTGCAGGAGGAGTTCCACCTCACCTACCTGTTCGTGTCGCACGACATGAGCGTGGTCCGCTACATCTGCGACCGCATCGCGGTGATGTACGCCGGCAGGATCGTCGAGCTCGGGCCCAAGGCCGATGTCCTGTCCGCGCCTCGCCAACCCTACACGGAGCTGCTGCTGGCCGCCGTGCCGCGCACCGCCAGGGGGGTCCGCGGTCAGCGCACCATTACCCCCGGCGAGCCGCCGGACCTCTCCAACCTGCCGTCGGGCTGCGTCTTCCGCGACCGCTGCAAGTACGCCCAGGACATCTGCGCCGAGCAGGAGCCCCCCCTGCAGAAGGTCGATGACAACCACTTCGCCAGTTGCCACTTCGCGGACTCGCTCGAGCTCGAGGGCATTCGCGCGGCGGCGGGCAGCTCCTGATCGGGGGCGCCGTTTCAGGCGGCGGCGGCGAGCTTCCGGAACAGGTCGCGGAAGATCGGGTCGCGCTGCACAAAGCTGGCGCAGCGGATCGTGTGGCGGCGCCGGTCGACGCTCCAGGCTTGTAAGCATTCGGTCTACGGGTGTGAGAGGGACTGGACACATCCGGAACGGTGTGT
>JAPPGB010000163.1 GCA_028821475.1 Spirochaetaceae bacterium | reverse complement strand
GCCGACTCTGCGCTCCTCTCAATCCTCCTCCCCACCGTTAAACCGAATGTTTACCTCGTAGATCGCTTAAATCTTTCGGTCGTAAACAGTAACCCAAAGCACCGGGCCTTGTTGTCGGGCGTCACCGCGCGCGTCGAACACCGCAGACCCCTTCCCGCCATCTCCAATCCCCCGGCGTTGCCGGACATGGGAACCAACCACCGGCGAGCCGCCGCTCCGCCTCCCGCCTGCGCGCGGCGGACGGGGGAGGCGTGAACATGTAACCACGTATCCGCACCAGGGGCCGCGGTCGACGCCGTGCTGGCTCATCGTCCGCCGTCGACCTGAAGTTGTTGTCGCCCTCGTCGGAATAGTCGGCTCGCGGGCCGCGGGAACAGGCGAGGGAGCGGCACTGAAATCCGTGTTCTTGAAAGCACAGGAGGACCAATTCATGAATCATGCAAGAACGTGCCTCGCCGTACTGGCGGGCCTGGTTCTGGCCGCAACCGGAGCCTGGGCGGCTGCCGCACAGGAGGAGCCGGCGGCGGCGATGGAGAAGGAGATGGTGACCGACCCCACCACCGGCGAGATGGTCACCGCGCCGCAGTATGGCGGGACCCTGACCGCGGCCACGCCGAGCGATCCTGCCGGCTCCGACGCCTATTTCGGACATCCTACGATGAAGGCGATCGAGCAGGTGTGCGAAATGCTGGCCGGGATTGACTGGGCAGTAGATCGGGCCGACCATGGCTTGAACCGCATATACCTGCCCGACATTGCCCTGACCGGAAGGCTGGCCGAACGCTGGGAGATGTCGGCGGACGGTCTCACCCTTACCTTCCACATCCGCGAAGGCGTTCACTGGCACGACAAGGCGCCGATGAACGGCCGCGAGCTCACTGCCGAGGACGTCGAATACAACTGGCGCCGCTATACCGGTCTGGGCAGCGGCTTCACCGAATTCAGTCCCAACATTGCCCAGTGGTCGGGACTCGATGACTTGGGAATAGCATCGATAACCGCCACCGACAGGTATACGGTCGTCTTTACCCTGGAGCAGCCCAACCTGCAGGTCCCTCGTGAAATCCTGTGGCCGTATCCTACGTGCATCATGCCGCCCGAGGTGATCGAGGAACACGGCGACGTTACCGACTGGAGGAACCTGGTCGGCACCGGCCCGTTCGAGCTGGCCGACTGGGTGGAGGGCAGCTCGCTGACCTTCGACAAGAACCCCAACTACTGGGGATTCGACGAGAAATACCCGGACAACCGCTTGCCCTACGTTGACCGGTTGCAGGTGATGATCATGCCCGACGAGACGACCCGCCTGGCGGCGCTACGGACCGGCAAGGTCGACTACCTGGGTTACCTGCTCTATGCGCATGTAAAGAGTGTCAACACGATAGAGCAGCTCCAGCAGAGCAACCCCGATCTCCAGGTGTTTCCGTTCTACCGAGAGGCCACCGGTATCGCGCTGTCGGCCCGGAACGCGCCCTTCAACGACGTCAGGGTGCGTCACGCCATCCAGATGGCACTGGACATTGACACGATCGCCGATACCTACTTCAAGGGTTGGTCATTGGGGCCGCCTCAGGGATTCCTGGGGGGCGGGCTGGTCGGGTTTGTTCCCGCATTCGAAGACTGGCCGGAAGAGATCAGGCAATACTACACCTACGATCCGGCGGGGGCGGAAGCGTTGCTCGACGAGGCCGGCTATCCGCGCGGCGCCGACGGCATCCGAATCAAGGCCGGCCTCGACTTCCGCGACTTGTATGATCTTGGCCATTACGAGTTGGTCGTAGCCCAGCTTGGCGAGATCGGCGTTGAGGTAGAGCTGAAGCCAATGGATACGGGTGCTTGGGCCGGCCGTCTCCGGGAACATACCTATGATGGCATGACCTCGGAAGCCGTAGGGTTCGAGCACAGCATCGGCATGCTGGGACAGAACACCTCGGCCTCGACGTGGAACCCCGCCGGTGTGCAAGACCCGGCGTATGACGCCCTGGCCGAAGCCGTCCTGTCCGCTGCTACCCAGGAGGAGCTGAGGAGTCGGTTTGGAGAGGCGTTCATGTACCTGACCGAGAACCATTGGCATGTATGGCTCGGGAGAGCGCCGCTGTTCTCCGTGGTTCAACCCTGGGTCATGGGCTACAACGGCGAGGTTGCGCAGGAGAGTGGGGTCATCCTGGGCCGCGTCTGGATTGACCAGGACCTCAAAAAACAAATGGGGTTCTAGGAACAGGGGTTAAGGGACCGGTCGGCTGCCGCTTCCGGACGCGAGTGTCTCGTGAGAGCGTATATCATCAGGCGGTTGTTGCTGACGGTCCCTACCCTGGTCATATTGACCATCCTGGTCTTTCTCTCCGTTCGCTTTCTGCCTGGCGACGTAATAGACACCATGGTGTCCGAATCGTCGGTGTACGGGGACGTCATGGATCGTGCGGCGTTCGAGCGTATGCTGGGCTTGGACGTGCCCGTTTACGTGCAGTATGGACGCTGGATCGGCGTGCTCCCGACCCCGGACTGGCGTACCGGTGAGGCACGCTTCAGAGGTCTATTGCAGGGCAGCTTGGGCCGCTCGCTGGTGGGCGGCCGGTTGCCGGTAGAGAGGAAGATAGTCGGTCGATTGCCGGTAACCATCGAGCTCGGCGTGATGTCGATTATCATCGGCCTGGTGATAGCGCTGCCGGTGGGCATCTACGCGGCGATTCGCCAGGACACGCCCGCCGACTACGCGGGTCGTTCGTTCGCCATCGTCGGCCTGGCGACGCCCAACTTCTGGCTGGCAACCATGGTCATGGTCTACCCGGTCGTCTGGTGGCGCTGGTCGCCGCCGATGTATTGGATTCGGTTCACGGAAGACCCGCTGGGGAATCTGGGGGTGTTCATCATCCCCAGCCTGATTGTGGGAACGGGCATGGCGGCCGCCACCATGCGGATGACGCGCACCATGATGCTGGAGGTGCTCAGGCAGGACTACGTCAGGACCGCCTGGTCGAAGGGACTCAAGGAGCGGGCGGTGGTCCTGCGCCACGCCGTCAAGAACTCCCTGATCCCGGTAGTGACGCTGATCGGCCTGCAGATGCCGATCGTGGTGGGCGGCGCCGTCATCATGGAGAACATCTTCAACCTGCCGGGGCTGGGCCGGGTCATGGTGCTCGCCCTCAGCGAGCGAGACTACCCGGTGGTGTCCGGAATAAACCTGTTGTTCGCCGTCGCGGTGGTGGCGATCAACCTGGTGATCGACCTGATCTATCCGTACCTGGACCCCAGGGTCCGCTATGCCTAGAGGACCTGACACATCCGCTGCTTTCCTTACCAGGCTGTGGCGCGAGAAGCCGTTGGGCAGCGTCTGCGGGATCATCATATTGATGCTGATTCTGGTCGGTATCCTTGCCGATGTGCTGGCGCCGTATGACCACATGGAGCCGCACACGGACGACATTCTGCAGGCCCCGTCGGCCCGGTTTCTCCTGGGCACCGACTACGTGGGGCGGGATTTCCTGAGCCGTCTCATCCACGGCGCCCGGCTTTCGTTGATCGTCGGCCTGGCGGCGACCACGCTGAACGTGGTGGTCGCGGTGCTGATCGGCGGCAGTTCCGGATTCTTCGGCGGCAAGCTGGACCTGGCCGTGCAGAGATTCGTCGACGCCTGGATGGCCTTTCCCGGACTGCTCCTGTTGCTCACCGTAATGTCGATCGTGGGGCGCGGCATGCTGCAGATAATAGTCGTGCTGGGGATAACGGGAGGCATCGTCGGCTCCAGAACGGTCAGAGGCGCCGTCATCGACATCAAGGAGAATGCCTATTTCCACGCGGCGCAGTCGATCGGCTCCGCCGGATGGCGAACCTTCATTCGCCACGTGCTGCCCAATATCGCGCCGGTAGTGATCGTCATATTCACCATCAACATCGGCGGCGTGATCATCAGCGAGGCGTCGCTGAGCTTTCTCGGCTTCGGCCTGCCGCCGAGCGTGCCGAGCTGGGGCGCCATGCTGAGCCGGGAAGGGCGCCAGTTCATGGAGATCGCCCCGTGGCTGGCGCTGTGGCCCGGTCTTGCGCTGACGGTTACCGTGTACTGTCTGAACATGTTCGGGGATGCACTGCGCGACCTGCTCGACCCGCGGCTCAGGGGTGGGAGTGGACGCATCGGGGCCACCGGTACGTAGTAGCGGGTAGCTGTTTGCATGGAGCAAGGCCGGTGTATGGTAGGCATGCCCGCTCGCAGGGCGGGGGAGTTGGAACCATGCACGACGACGCAGCACTTCGAACACGCGCCGAGCGCGTGATCCCCGGCGGCATGTACGGCCACATGTCGGTGAACCGGAAGATGCCGGCGGGCTATCCGCAGTATTTTCATCGCGCCGACGGCTGCCGCCTGTGGGACGTGGACGGCAACGAGTACATCGACTTCATGTGCGCGTACGGCCCGATGATCGCCGGCTACGGCAACCCGCGCATCGCCGCCGCGGCCGAGGCGCAGCGCGACCTGCTGGACATGGCCAACGGCCCGCCGCCGGCCATCGTCGCCCTGGCCGAGCGCTTCGTCGGCCAGGTGAGCCACGCGGATTGGGCGATCTTCGCCAAGAACGGCAACGACGCCACCACCGTGTGCAACATGGTGGCGCGCGCGAACAGCGGGAAGCGCAACATCCTGGTCGCGACCGGCGCCTACCACGGCGCGCAGCCGTGGGCCAACCGGATGTCGCCCGGCACGCCGGCCGAAGAGCACGCACTGTTTCCCACCTACACCTACAACGACGCCGAAGGCCTGACCGCGGCTGCCGAGGCGGTGTCCGGCGACCTCGCCGGCATCGTGGTGTCGGCGTTCCGGCACGACGCCGGTTACCACCAGGAGCTGCCCGACCCGGCCTTCGCGCGCACGGCGCGCGCCATCTGCGACGCCGAGGGTGCGGCGCTGATCCTGGACGACGTGCGCGCCGGGCTGCGCCTGTCGCTGGATGCGAGCTGGTCGCTGCTGGGAGTGCAGCCCGACCTGTCGGCCTGGGGCAAGGCGATCGCCAACGGCGAGCCGCTGGCCGCCATCCTCGGCAGCGATCCCTACCGGGAAGCGGCCGAGTCCATCTTCGTGACCGGGTCGTTCTGGTACCAGGCGGCGCCGCTGGCGGCGGCCATCGAGACGCTCGACCTGCTCGCCGAGGTGGACGCCCCGGCGCTGATGGAGCGCCTCGGTGGGCTGTTCCGCGACGGCCTCGCCGAACAGTCCACGCGCTACGGCCACGCGATCCGCCAGAGCGGCCCGCCGCAGATGCCCACCGTGATGTTCGAGGACGACCCGAACCGGGAGAAGGGCAAGGCGTTCTGCGTCCACGCCCTGCGCCACGGCGTCTACCTGCACCCGTGGCACAACATGTTCCTGTCGACCGCACACACCGAAGCCGACATCGAGCAGGCGCTCGCGGCAACCGCGAAGGCGTTCCAGGCGCTGAAGTAGCTCCGATGAAGCGCTCGTGGCGCGACAGTGCTGGAAGCACCTTCGATCTGCTCAAGCGGGGCGGGGTGGCATCGCGCGGCATGGTCGCCTCCAACCATCCCCTGGCTTCGGCGGCGGGCGTCGAGATGCTGGCGCTCGGCGGTAATGCCTTCGACGCGGCGGTGGCCACCGCGTTCGCCCTGAGCGTGGTCGAGCCGATGATGGTCGGACCGTTCGGAGCCGGCTTCGTCACCATCCACCACGGCGCCACCGGCGAGTGCACCGTCATCGACAACTACTCCACCGCGCCGGGCGGCGCCACGCCGGACATGTTCGAGCCGGTGTCCGACCACTGGCCCGACTACATGGAAACGGTGGGCCGCAGGAACAAGCTCGGCCATCTCGCGGTCGGGGTGCCCGGCAATCTCAAGGCATGGTGCGCGATCGCGGACCGGCACGGCCGCCTGGACCTGGACGTGGTCATGCAGCCGGCCATCCGCCGCGCGCGGCACGGGTTCCCCGCCAGCCGCTACCTGGTCGACTGCATAAGGGACAGCCGGGAGGACCTCGCCGCGTTCGCCGCCACCGCGGCCCTGTTCCTGCCGGGGGGCGCGGTGCCCTCACCGGGTGACCTGATCGTCATGGAGGATCTGGCCGCGAGCCTTGAGCTGATCGCCGCGCACGGGCCGCAGGTACTCTACGGAGGTTCCCTCGGTGCGGCGGTTGCCGAGGAGATGGCGGCCGGTGGCGGGCTCGTCACGCTGCAGGACCTGCGCGAGTACGAGATTCAAGCCCGCGTGCCGGTGCGCGGCACCTACCGCGGCTACGAGATCGTGTCGGCGCCCCCCACCAGCAGCGGCGGCACGCACATCGTGCAGATGCTCAACATGCTCGAGGGGTTCGACGTCGCCGCCCTGGGCTTCGGCACCGCCGCGCACATCCACCTGCTCTCGGAGGTGATGACGATCGCGTACGCCGACCGGTTCGAGTACATGGCCGATCCAGCCTTCGTGCAGATGCCGATCGCCGGCCTCACGTCCAAGGAGTACGCCGGCGTCCGCCGCGGCGACATTGACCGCAGCCGCCCATCCACGCACCGCGCCGGCGATCCGGCGGCGTTCGGCGGCGAGTCAGGCAACACCACTCACCTCACCGTGGCCGACGACCAGGGCAACGTGGTAGCCATGACGCAGACCATCAACGAGCTGTTCGGCTCCAGCGTTACCGTGCCCGGCACCGGCCTGCTCCTCAACAACACCATGGCGCTGTTCGACCCGCACCCCGGCAACGCCAACTCCGTCGCGCCCGGCAAGCGCATGCTCAGCAGCATGTCGCCGACCGTCGTCCTGCAGGATGGCACGCCGTTCATGGCGCTCGGCACGCCCGGCGGCACGCGCATCTTCCCGTCCGTGCTGCAGGCGATCGTGAATGTCATCGACTTCGGCATGACGCTGCAGGAAGCGGTCGAAGCACCGCGTGTCTGGACTCAGGGGCAGGAACTGCAGGTCGAACCAGGCATCGCCGAGGCGACCCGCGAACGACTGCGCGGCATGGGCCACGAGTTGCAGGTCGTCCCCCGGGTAGCCGGCGGCATGAACGGCGTGCTGTTCGACCATGGCCGGGGGCTGATTCACGGCGCGGCATGCTGGCGGGCCGACGGCACCCCCGTCGGCCTCAGTGGCGGCCCGGCAAAGCCCGGTGCGGCCGGGGCGACCTACGTGCTGTAGCCCGGATACCGGCAGAGGCGGCGCTCGCGGCGAGCTACTCGGCCAGCAGTTGCCGGGCCGCTCGCTTCTTGGCCGCGTGCGCCTCCGTGTCGTCTATCAGCCCGCCCAGCGCGTCCCGCCGTACGACGCCGGCGTGGAGCAGCGCACGACACAGTTCGAAGTCCTTCGGCCTCCCTGCCAGGGCCTTGGCAACCCACAGGTCCTGCGGCGAAAGACACCAGGCAACGACCCCGCCGGTCGCCGGTGTCGCGAACCGGACCAGTCGCTGTTCCCAGCCGCGCGGCAGGAGGGCGACCGTAACCGATACGCCATGCGCGTAAATGCCGAAGGTCTCCTGGAACAGCGATGCTTCGCCGATCGAACCGTCGATCAAGTCGGCCTTGCTGCCGTCGACATCGTGACGCAGCGCGATGTCCGCCTCCACCGAGCGCATCGCCGCATCGGGAATTCCTTCCTCTATCCAGGCATGGACGGCCTGCGAACCGATGACGATCACCTCGTGCTCCCCGGCGACCGCGGCCGCTGCCCTGACCGCATGCTCGAATTGGGCGCGGTTCAATTGCGTGCCTCGCCGCGCCGGAACTCCCGGTATACGGCAGCGCGCTCCGGTGCGCTCAGCACACCGGCAAACGGAGTGACGTGGCGAAGTTCGCGATAGTGCAGGCCAGGGTTAGCCAGCGCGTCCACCAGTTCATCGGGGGAGCCGCGCAGCAGGCGTTCCCACTCGTCGAGCAGTCCGGATGCGCCCGGATGAAGATCGCGCATCCGTCGGAGGTTCGCCTCCGCCCGTGCCAGCGTCTCGACCGGAGCCGCGCGAAGCCGGTCGGCGATCCGCTCATGCAGAGCCAGGCTGCGGCGATCCTCCCGCGTCAGATGCGGAACGCAGCGATGCATGGGGGCTCGTTATCTCTGATTCGAATTGGCCAAGTCCGCCGCGTAGCCTACCGCGGCCTGGACCGACTGCCGGGTGATCGACGGATAGCTCCTGACGATTTCCTCAACATGCATTCCAGATGCCAGGTTGTCGAGGATCGCAGTGACGAGCACACGGGTGCCCGTGATGCATGCCTTGCCATGGCAGATCATGGGATCGACGGTCATATGGGCGTGCCAATTCATGGGGTTCTCCACGGCCGTCGTTCTTCGGCGACGATCGCTGCCTTGCCGGACCGATCGAACGGCTTGTTCATGGTTCCCACGTTACGCCTCGGCGGTGGCTCGATCAAGCGCCGGAGCGTGACTGGTATACTGGTGCGCGATGGGGGTTCGGCGGATTGTCGTCCTGGCGGGAAGCGCGCGCCGGGAATCGTTCAACAAGCGCTTGGCGCGGGTAGCCGCGGCGCGCGTTTCGGCGCTCGGCGGCGAAGGGGTGTTCCTGGACCTCGCCGACTACCGGATGCCGTTGTACGACGGCGACTACGAGACCGCCAACGGCGTGCCCGGCCCGGCGCTCGCTTTCGGCGAGCAGGTGGCGGCGGCGGACGGGCTGATGATCGCCTCGCCCGAGTACAACGGCTCCTATCCCGCGCTGCTGAAGAACACCATCGACTGGCTTACCCGCATCGACCGCCGCATCTGGGTGCGCCCCACCGCGCTACTGAGCGCGTCCCCCGGCCCGCGCGGCGGCCGCCGCGGGCTGGTGGTGCTCCGCCTGGCGCTCGAACACATGCGCGTGCCGCTGCTCGACCGGCAATTCAGCCTGCCCTCCGCCGGCGACGCCTTGGCAGGCGAAACGCTTCGCGATACTGGCGCGGCAGCGGAACTTGACCGGCTCGTTGCCGACCTCCTGACCGCCGCCTCCGCGCGCTAGTAGCAGTCCGTGGTAGGCCCGGCGTCGCACCGAGAGCGGCGAGGCGCCCGGCTGGCAAGGCGCGAAGAACGAGCGTATCAGGCAGCCACCCCGGCCACGCCCGGGCGGTGAGCTTTCGGCGGAGCTGGGGTATGCTGGAGCGGTGGATACGGAAGAGCCCAGCACCGACTTGGCCAGGCACGTCGAGCAGACGCCGCTGGTGGACACGCACGAGCACCTCAAGCGGGAGCCGGAGTGGCTGGACGACGGACCTGACATTCTGCAGGACCTGTTCGACAACTACGTCGCCGCCGACCTGCACACCGCGGGCGCGTCCGCGCCGGCGATCCGGCGCCTCCTGGATGCATCCGACCCGGACATCGCCGCCCGCTTCCGGGGCGTGGAGGCGGCGTGACAGGCTACGCAGTTCACCGGCTACGGGGAGGCGGTGCGCCTGATCGCCAGCCTGGTCTACGGTCTCGACGAGATCACCCCCGCCGGCCTGGCGGCCGCCGCTGGCCGCACCGCCGAACTGCGCCGGCCCGGCGAGCGCTACCGCCTGCTGCACGACGTCGCCAACCTCGACCAGGTGCAGACCGACGACTTGCGCTGGCCATGCCCGCCGGACGCCTCCGGCCCGGAGTTCTTTCTCTACGACCTGTCGTGGTTCACCTTCTGCATGGGCGATGTCGACGTGCCCGCCGTCGCCGCCGAGACCGGCATCGAGGTGGGCGGTCTGGCCTCGCTGCGGCGCGCCATGGAGGCGATCTTCGCCCGCCACGCGGCGTGCGCGATCGCGGTCAAGGCACAGCACGCCTATGCGCGCACGCTGGCCTGGAGCGAGCGCAGCGATGCCGATGCGGAGGCGGCGCTGCAGAAGGTGTTGCGTCCGCGGCCCGGGGAGGTCGACTCCGCCGCCCACCTGTGCCTCGGCGACTGGTGCTGGGCGCGCGGCATCGAGCTGGCGATCGAGCACGGCCTGCCGTTCAAGATCCACACCGGCTACTACGCCGGCAACGACCGCATGCCGACCGCCTACATCCCCGCCGGCAACATGTGCGCGCTGTTGGCCCGCTATCCCGAGGCCCGCTTCGTGCTGATGCACATCGCCTACCCCTACAGTGACGAGCTGGCCGCCCTGGCCAAGCATTACCGCAACATCTGGGTCGACCTGTGCTGGGCGTGGAGCATCGACCCCTACAGCGCCGGCGACTTCCTGCGCCGCTTCATCCACGCCGTGCCGATCAACAAGCTGTTCGCGTTCGGCGGCGACACCACCTGGCCGACCGCGGCGCTGGCCTACGCCCGGCAGGCGCGCCGCGGCATCCGGCGCGCGCTGGCCGCCGAGGTCGCCGCCGGCGATCTGACCGAGCGGCAGGCGATGGAGGTCGCCACCCGCATCATGCGCGCCAACCAGTACGCCTGCTTCGACGTGCCCGGCACCCGCGCCCACATCCGCGCCGCCGCCGGTCGCAACTGACAGGATCGTAAGCGGAGGGTTCTTCGGTTGTATACGAAATAAACCGGCGGCAACAGTCATATTTCGGATATACCCGAAGAATGATCGAGCTCTGCCGTGAACCTTGCCTCTCCCGGCTCCATCGGTTCCGCGGTGCGCGGGTGATTACGGCGGTTGAGCGGCGTGCTCGGACCCTTCGGCGATCCGGTAGCTGGTGCTGCGTCCGCCGCCGGGGTTGCGGACGATGACTGCGCACGCGAGCAGGTCGCGGATATCGCGCAGCGCGGTGTCGTTCGAGCACTTGGCAAGCTTGGCGTACTTCGACGTGGTGAGGTGGCCCTGGAAGTCGTCGAGCAACAGGTCGACGACCCCGCGCTGCCGCTCGTTCAGCGGGTGCCGGAGAATCCGTTGCCGCAACCGCGCCTTGTCGAGCGCCGCATCGAGTTGCGTGCCGGCGTCCCGGATCGTCTCGCCGAGGCAATCAAGGAACCATCGCAGCCACAGGGTAATGTCAAGGCCGTCTCGCTGGGCCGCCTCGAGCTGGCGATAGTACGCCGCACGCCGCGCGGCGATGCCCTTCGACATGCTGTAGAAGCGCTCCTTCGTGCCATCCGCCTGCGCCAGTGCCATGTCGGCGACGGCGCGGCCGATCCGGCCGTTGCCGTCATCGAACGGATGAACGGTCACGAACCAAAAATGGGCCACGCCGGCCTTGAGCACGGGATCGAGATCGGTGGTGGCGAACCAATCGAGGAAGCGCTGCATCTCGAAGTCGAGCCGGGTTGCCCCCGGGGCCTGAAAGTGCACCCGCTCTCTGCCGACCGGGCCTGAGACCACCTGCATCGGGCCGGCCGCGTCGGTGCGCCAGGCTCCTACGGTAATGCGAGTCATGCCGCTGCGTCCGGTGGGAAACAGCGCCGCGTGCCAGCCATGCAGGCGCTCCGCCGTGAGTGGCGCATCGAAGTTGCGCGTCGCATCGAGCGTCATCGCGACCGCGCCCTCTACTCCGTCACTTGGAGAGGGTCGGCCGCCGCTATCGAAACCGAGTCGGCGGGCGACCGAAGAGCGCACCTCGCGCGGGTCGAGGTGCTCGCCCTCGATGGCCGACGAGCGCACCACTTCGTCGGTAAGCGCGGCAACGCTGGTTTCGGCCCGCACGTCGAATCCGAGCGCTTCCATCGTCCCGAGGTGCCGGCCCTGCCGGTGGCGCACGTCGGCGAGCGCGCTCGTCAGGGCCGCGGCGTCCCAGGTGAACCGCGGCCACTCCGGCCTGTCATGAATCCAGCCCATATTCACCGCAACATCTGCGGTGGATAATAGTACGGTGCGCCAGTTGGGGCAAGCTAATCACCGCACCGCATGCGGCGATTGCCAACGGTATTCGCCGCAACAGGTCCGCTCATCGTTCGCTTTCGACGGTACCGAGGTCAACAGCCGTCCCCGTGATCCGGGCCCAGCGGCATGACGAACGCCAAGCTCGGTTCGTCGCGCTCCATCGGCTCGACGGCAAAGCCCATCGACAGCTTGAGCTGGTGGTTCGCCTGCCGGCTCGGGCGGCTCACCGACCGCACCTGGTAACAGCCGAGCGCCCGCGCGCGGCGCAGCACGTATTCCTGCAGCGCTCGCCCGATGCCCTGCCTGCGGTATGCCGCCGGTACCCCGAACGCGATGATCTTCGCCTCCGTCAAGGCCCTCCCGTCACGCTTTACCACCGGGTGTCCGCGGTCATGCGGCCCGATCTCCCACACCACGAACATCAGAAATCCTACCACCCGCCCACTCTGTCGCGCCGCCACGAAGTGGCGCGGAAACCGGCCGAAGAACGGATCGAACGCCTCCTTCTCCTGCCCCTCCCCCGTAATGACCTCCACCAGCTCCCGCCACCCCGCATCCCCCGAACCCAGTTCGTCGATGCAACAATCTGGTTGGGCTTCCATACGACGAGTTCCTTCAGAACCTGACAGAACTGCTCACTTTGGCCACTGAATCACAACCACTTCTTCCCTGAGCTGTTCGCCGGTAGCGGTCGACAGACGGGTGCGGAACAGGTCGATGCCTTCGACACGGTAGCCGAGTGATTTGGCGATATCCGCGAGCAGTGTTCCGATGCGAATCATTACTCGGAGATACGAAGCTTGATCGCCGACCACGTAGGCGAGTCTTGCGCCGGGATTGAGCACGGTCCTCAGAGCGGCGAAGTGTTTCGCCATGCCGCCGAAGTATAGCTTGGTTACTCTTGCGTACATTCGTTCGAAGCCGGAGGTTTTCCCCAATTCCAGTCGCCGTTGTTCGATCTTGCCGGCGATTTCCTGAATGGCCTCGTGCGCGGCTACCTCCAGGTCGTCCGCGTCGCCCTTGTAGACCCCGCGAGTGTTGGAGCGGATGAGGTCCTTCTTGAGTGCGCGCAGACTGGTCACATCACCGATCAGGCCGAGGATCACCGACTCCAGCCGCGTCGTTCTCGTGTAGTCCTTCTCATTGGGATAGGGTGGGGAGGTGATAACCGTGTCCACCGAGCGCGGTCGCAGTATCTGGTCGACCCCTCGGGCGTCTCCCTGGTGGATGGACGCCGGGACTTTCGCACGATCGCGTGTTTGGCAGAGGTCGTCAATCATTGTGCGCATGTGGCCAAGCCACGAATCTACGACGGGTGCATCATCCTTGAGCTTGCCAACTCCGACCTCCGGACCGAATTTCAGGTTGCCGATATCGCGCACCAGGGCGGTTGCGAGTGCGAGGCGGCCATAGCGCGGCAACGGCGGATCACCGCAGGTGTCGGTAGCGTCAAGTAGGACCAGTGTCTTGTGCAGGGGCAGGGGACTGATCGAGTCCTTCAACAACAGTTTGCTCTGCTCGGCAGTCAGGTTCCGTAACGGAGTGCAGGATTCGTTTCCTTCGGCAAATAGGGGGAGGTCGTTCCAGTCGGGGTAACCATCCCGGGCAATGGCGGCTCTGGTCCGGTCGGCTACCTCCGAAGCGTAGTCGGACAACACCGGAGGATCGACGGACCAGTCCAGCTTCACCGAACTGGCAAACCTCGCCATCGGGTTGGACTCGATGCCTACGCTTGCGATGCCGCGTTTCTTGCACTCCACGAGGGTTGTGCCGGTGCCGGCAAACGGATCGAGCACCGTATGCCCCGGACGCATGGCGAACCGGTCAAGGTAGTGCTGAACGAGGTGCGGCGGGAAAGACAGCACGAACCGGTACCACTCGTGGACGGATCGATCCTCGGGCGCACGTTGTTCACTCGGCTCCCTGCGCGGCTGCCGGTATTCGACGGTGCGGGTGCTGCTCCCAGCATCAGGTGAAGGCGGTCTCCACTACGGCTCACAACCTATACCAACGGCGAGATGTTGGCCACGCTTCCATGCCGCGCCTGCCGCGTCTGCCGCGCCTGTCCTTGACACGCTCTGCGCGCGGCCTACGATGAGCGGCATGCGGATCGGCTTTGGGGACAGGACGGTGATCGTGACGGGCGGGACCGGTGCGCTTGGCGGGGCGGTGGTCGAGAGGTTCCTGGAGGCGGGAGCGCGGGTGCTGGTGACCTACGTGGTGGATGCGGAGGTGGCGCCGTTCCGGGAGCGATTCGCCGGGCAGGAGGGGCGGGTGGAGTTGCGGCGCTGCGATCTGCGCCGTGCCGACGAGGTGGAGGCGCTGCTCGGGCGGGTGGGACCGGACTCGTTGCGCGCCGTGGTCAACCTGGCCGGCGGCTACACGTGGACACGGGTGGCGGACGCCGCCGCCGACGCCCTGGAGCACCTGCTGGACCTGAACCTGCGCACCACCTTCACGGTGTGCCGGGCGGCGGCCCCGGTTCTGACCGCTGCCGGTGGCGGGGCGATTGTGAACGTGTCGGCGCGGGCAGCGCTGCAGGGCGAGGCCGGCAACGGTGTGTACGGCGCTACCAAGGCGGCGGTGCTGGCGCTCACACAGGCGCTGTCGGCGGAGCTGAAGGATGCCGGGGTCAACGTGAATGCGGTGCTGCCGAGCATCATCGACACGCCCGCGAACCGCGCCGCGATGCCCAACTCCGACCCCGCCAGGTGGGTGGCTCCGGCGGACTTGGCCAACGTCATCGTGTTCCTTACCTCGGACGCGGCGGCCGCGGTCCACGGCGCCGGCGTCCCGGTGTACGGATTGGCGTGAGCCGGCGCGGTAGCTCCGAGGCACCGAAGGCGGTGCCACGCGAGGCGCGGGCGGAGCCCGCCGGGGGCTGCGTCGGATCAGGTAGCGGGCGGCCACGACGAGCCGGCTGGTCGCGGGCTGGGCGAAGCCGTGCTCACGGCGGCTTGCAGGCGATATGATGGGCGCCGCAAGGGAGGGACCGTGGCATCGACACTGAGCATAACCGGGGTCGTGGTGACCCATTTCGAGTACGAGCTGGCGGATCTGAGCATGGATCCGCGCTACGGGTGGGATACGCTGTACACGCCCGGAGCGACGTGGCGCAGCGGCGGCAGCATCCTCACCATCGAGACCGACGCCGGCATCACCGGGGAGGTGCCGGGCGACGTGGACGCCCGGACGGCGCAGTACCTCATCGGGCGCGATCCGCTGCAGCGGGAGATCATCTGGCACGACCTGAAGCGGTCGCGGCGTTCGCCGGACGGCACGCCGCCGGGGGCGGTGGACATCGCGCTGTGGGACATCGCCGGCAAGCGGTACGGGGTGCCGGTGTACCAGCTCCTCGGCGGCTGGCGCAGGAAGCTGCCCTGCTACGCGAGCAGCTACCATGGCGACGAGAACGGCGGGCTGACCACGCCGCGGGACTACGCGGAGTTCGCGCTGCTGTGCAAGGAGCGCTACGGTTACCCGGCGTTCAAGATCCACGGCTGGGTGAACCGCTCCATCCATCGCGAGGTGGCGGCGGTGCTGGCGATCCGCGAGGCGGTGGGCGATGAGTTCGACCTGATGCTCGACCCGGCCGGCGGCTTCGGCACCTTCAGCGACGTGCTGCGGGTGGGACGGGCGTGCGACGAGGCGCGCTACCTGTGGTACGAGGACGCGTTCCGCGGCGGCGGCCTGTCGGCGTTCGCCCACGCCAAGCTGCGCGAACTGATCAAGACGCCGCTGCTGATGGGCGAGCACGTGCGCGGCCTGGAGGCGAAGATGGACACCATCCACGCCGGCGCCGCCGACTACGTGCGCGCCAACGCGCAGGCCGACGGCGGCATCACCGGGGTGATGAAGATCGCGGCGGTCGCCGAGGCCAGCGGGCTCGACGTCGAGTTGCACGGCGGTGGACTGGCGCACCGCCACTGCATGGCCTCGATCCGCAACACCAACTACTTCGAGATGGGCGTGGGCATCCACAAGGTGCGCGCGACCAAGGCGTCGATCTACCCCGACCGCCAGTGGATGGACGAACTCGACTCGGTCGATGCCGACGGCTGCATCGACGTGCCGCAGGATCCTGGCCTGGGCGTGCCCCTGGATTGGGACTTCATCGCTGCCCACAAGACCGGCGAAACGGTCTATCCGCGGTAGCACACCGGCGCGCGCCGATTACCAGGGGTTGGCGGCGTCCATCTCCCACTTGACGATGCCGGACGCGGTCAGCGCCCCGCCGCGGGTGAATATCCGGAACTGGCGGCTGGCGGCGCGCAGCGGGTAGACGCGCTGCACCAGCACCAGGTCGCTGTTCACGAAGATCTCGATCACCGAGCGGTCCACGAAGATGTCGAGGTCGAGAACGCCGTCCGGGGCAGCGTAAGGTACCACCTGCCGGGTGACGCCGTGCGGATAGCGCAGCGAGGTGTCGGTGCTGGACCGGGAGAAGTCGATGACGAACTCCCCGGCGCCGGCGCGATAGGTGACGATGGTCTCCTCCTCGCCGTCCGGAGAGCACAGCAGCTTGAGGCCGAATTCGGCGGCGTGCTCGGCCGCCAGCGTCATCCTGGCCTCCATGCAGTCCGAGGCCAGCGCGTCGAGCGCGGTCTCCTCGCCGTCCGCCAGCCGCACGTCGCCGACCCGGACCTTGTCGTGGCGCAGCACGGCCAATTCCTCCACCGGCGCGATCTTCAGGTCCCCCTCCGGGCCGGGAAAGAAGTGCCAGGGCAGGGTCACCACGCCGGTCCAGCCGGTGGCCTGCCAGTCGCGGGCGTCGGCGATCCAGCCCATGAAGATGCGCCGCCCGCGGTCGTCGGCCAGCGTCTCCGGGCCGGCGAGCATGGAGCCGAGCCAACTGAGCTGGCCGTTGCGCTCCGGGACGAAGCGCTCGTGCTCGTAGCGCCCGAGGTAGTACTGGCACTTGCCGTACGGGCGGTGGGTGTGCATCAGCAGCATGTGGCGGTCGCCGAACGGGAAGAAGTCGCTGCACGCGCAGTCCTCCTCCTCCGCGGTCCAGCGCCGGTCGGAGCGGTAGAACGGGCCGACGTACTCCCAGTGCGCCAGGTCGCGCGACTTGAACAGGCTGGTGCAGTCGCCCTCGTAACCGGGGCGATAGTTCTTGTTGCCGACCAGGGCGTAGCAGGTGTCGCCCTCCTTCCAGCCGCTCGGGTCGAAGATCACGCACTCCGGGAACGCCGCCGACAGCTTGCGCTCGCCGCGTTCGCCCGTGTCGAGCGGGATCACCGGGTTCTGCGGCAGCGGCGCCCAGCGGTCCAGGTTGTCGTCGACGGCCTGGTAGATGCAGATGCCGCGGCGCGGCATGTTGGCGATGATGGTGGGCACCTCCATGCCCGCCATGGCGTCGCCGCTGTTGAAGTAGTCTCCCCTGGTGCCGGCGAGCGGCTCGCGCAGCGAGGCGGGGTGGTAGCGCCAGTGCACGAGGTCACGGCTGGAAACGTGCTGCCAGCTCGAGAAGTCGCGCTCGCCGGGCGCGTTGCGGATCTTCTGCAGGTAGCCGATGTGGTAGCGCCCCTTCCAGTACAGCATGCCGTTGAGGTCGTTCCAGCGGCCCTCCGGCGGCACGAAGTGGTAGCGGGGCCGGTGCTTGTCGGCTACCAGCTTCTCGCGCAGTTCGTAAGTGGCCATGAGCAGGTCGTCGTAGTTCACGGGCGATGCTCCGGCGGCTGCCCGGGTTACCCGGCGGGAGCGGCCCGCTCGCCGGCGGCGTCGAGGCGGCGCTTCGCCTCGGCGTAGGTGTCGGCGGGCAGCGGGCCGCGCAGCACCGCGGCGACGTTCTCCTGCAGGTGTGCCACGCGCGTGGTGCCTACGATGATGGTGTGCGTGTGCGGGTGTGACAGTGTGTAGCGCAGCACAAACGTCGAACGGCTCTCGCCGGATTCGCGCAACTCGTCGAGGTTGGCCCGCTCGTAGGCGGCCCAGCGGTCCTTCAGCCCGTGTCCGGCGACCGGATCGCCCTGCGCAACTCCGCCGCGGATGATGATGCCCACGCCCGCCTCGGCGGCGCGGGTAATCCACTCCTCGTGCTCGCGCTGCAGGGCCGAGTAGGGGATCTGCATGGTGTCGAACACCCCCCACTCCAGGTAGGTGGGCAGGTGCGGCAACGTGGTCGACACGCCGATGAAGCGCACCTGGCCGCCGCGCCTCATCTCCTGCAGCGCGTCCACGAGGCCGCCGGCCGCGCACTCCGCCACCGTCGGGTTGTGCATCTGCATCACGTCGACGCTGTCACGGCGCAGTCGGGCCAAGCTGCCCTGCAGGCCGCGGAACAGGTTGTCGCGCGTCCACACGTGGTCGGAGCTGTTGTCGGTGGGGCGGGTGTCGGTGCAGCCGCACTTGGTGGCCAGGGTGAACTCGCCGTAGCGGGTGGCCAGGAAGTCGCCGATGCGGCGCTCCGAGTCGACGTAGTCGTAGGCGGTGTCGATGAAGGTGATGCCGGCGTCCAGCACGGCGTGGTGCAGCGGTTCGGCGGTCTGATCGTTCCAGTACGGCTTGTCGGGATGGTGCAACGCCGCGCCGAACCCGAGGCGCGTCACTTCGATGCCGGTGTTGCCGAGCGTCGCGACAGGGAGAGATGCCATGGCAGGCCGATGATACGCCACATGCGCCGCCTGCCGCGAGCCGCCCGCCATTGGCAAGCGCCTCCGCAGCCGGGCCGCTGCCACCTGCACCGAACGCCAGTCGTCCGCACCTGCCAGCACCTGCCGTGGCGGCCTACCAACCGGGCGCCGGCGGTGCTATCCTGCGGAACCGTTATGGCAACACAAACCAATCGCGCCTGGACGCTGGCGGCGCGCCCGCGCGGCGTCCCCAAGCTGTCCGACTTCGCACTCGTCGAGCGCCCGGTTCCGGAGCCGGGTCCGGGCGAGGTGCTGATCGCCACCCATTACCACTCGCTCGACCCCTACATGCGCGGCCGCATGAATCCCCCGACTCCGGCCACCTACGCCGCGCCGGTCGCCGAGGGCGGCGTGCTGGAGGCGGACGCGGTCGGCGAGGTGATCGCCTCCAATTCCGACCGGTTCGCCGCCGGCGACTTCGCCATGGGCAAGATCGGCTGGCAGGAGTACGGCGTGATGGACGCGCGCGACGTGCGCAAGATCGATCCCGCCGTGGCCCCGATCTCCACCTCCGTGGGCATCCTCGGCATGCCGGGGCTCACCGCCTACCACGGTCTGTTCGAGGTGGGCAAGCCGGTGGCGGGCGACACCGTGGTGGTGACCGCCGCCTCCGGGGCGGTAGGCGCCGTGGTCGGCCAGCTCGCGAAGCACAACGGCTGCCGGGTGGTCGGCATCGCCGGCTCGCCGGAGAAGTGCGGATACGTGGTGGACGAGCTCGGCTTCCATGCCGCCATCGACTACAAGCGCGAGGACGTGCCGGCGCGCCTGCGCGAGCTGTGTCCGCACGGCATCGACGTGTATTGGGACAACGTCGGCGGCGCGGTGACCGACGCCGCCATCGACCAGATCGCCATCTTCGGGCGCGCCGTGATCTGCGGCCAGATCGCGTTCTACAACGCCACCTCGCCGCCGCAGGGGCCGCGCAACATCCCGCGCATGCTGCTCACCCGCCGCGCGCGCATGGAGGGCTTCCTGGTGTTCCAGTTCACCGGCAAGCACGAAGAGGCGCTGCGTCGCCTGGCCGGTTGGGTGCAGGACGGCACCCTGCAGTACCGCGAGGACGTGGTCGAGGGCATCGAGAACTCCCCCGAGGCGTTCATCGGCCTGCTCGCCGGCGCCAACTTCGGCAAGCTGGTCATCAAGGTCCGTTAGTATTCCGGGAGTCTGCGATTCGGCAGACTCCCGGCGGCGGCCGGCTGTCCGTCATGCGGCCTCGAACAGGACTACTCCGCGTTTGTGGCCGCCCTTGAGCAGGTCGGCGTAGGCGTCGTTGATCTGGTCGAGGCGGTAGTGGCGGGAGATCAGTTCGTCGAGCAGCAGCTTGCCGGCGCGGTACAGCGCCAGCAGGCGCGGGAACTCCCGGTGCGGATCCGTTGAGCCGAAGAAGGAGCCGAGGATGCGCTTCTCGTTCACGTGCAGGTCGAGGCCGGAGTAGCGCGTGACCGACTTCGCCGGCGCCACGCCCACCACCACCAGGGCGCCACCGCGCCGGGCAGCCTTGTAGGCGGCCTCCTGCACCGCCGGCGCGCCGACCGCCTCGAACGCGAAGTCCACGCCGCGCCCGCCGGTGAGGGCCTTTACCTGCTCGTGCGCGTCGTCGCCCGCCACCACGCCGTCGGTGGCGCCGAACTGGCGGGCAATCTCCAGCTTGGCCGGATCGGTGTCCACGGCGACGATCGGGTTGGCTCCGCTCAGCCGCGCGCCCTGCACACAGTTCAGTCCGACGCCGCCGCAGCCGTATACCGCGACGCTCTCGCCGGGCCGGATCTGCACGGTGTTCAGCGCCGCCCCGACGCCGGTGGTCACCGCGCACCCTACCAGGGCCGCGACGTCGAACGAGATGTCGTCCGGTATCACCACGCACGACTGTTCGGGTGCGATCGCCTGCTCGGCAAAGGTGGACACGACGCTGAACTGGGTCACCCGTTCGCCGTTCAAACTCAGCCGTGTGCTGCCGTCGTGCATGGTGCCGTCGTGCCAGTACCACATGGTTTCGCACAGCCCGTTCTGACCGCGCAGGCAATAGAAGCAGCCCCCGCAGGAGGGCGCCCAGTTGAGGATGACGTGCTGGCCAGGCTTGACGCGGGTCACCTCGCTGCCCACTTCCTCGATGATGCCGGCGCCCTCGTGGCCCAGCACCACCGGCTTGGGGCGGTCGAGCTTGCCCGCCACGAAGTGCCAGTCGCTGTGGCACATGCCGGCAGCGGCCAGCCGCACGCGCACCTCATTGGGCTCCGGCGGCTGCAGGTCCACCTCCTCGATCACGAATGGTCCGCCCACCTCGTGCAATACCGCGGCTTTCATCTCTCTACTCCTCCCTCCGCACCCACTGCGGGTCCGTTGCACCCTACCAGAGCGGCGCGGCACGGCGCCAGCCGTCGCGCGAGAGCGGTCGGGTGGCGAGAAAGACAGCCACGGCGAAGGTGACCCGGCCCGTGCGGCACCGCGCCAGCCGTCGCGCGAGAGCGGTCGGGTGGCGAGCAAAGACAGCCAGGGCGAGGTGACCGGGCCCTTGCGGCTCAGCGCCAGCCGTCGCGCGAGTACCGCTCCACGGCGGCGTCGTCGAGCGCGATGCCGAGGCCCGGCTCCTGCGGCAGCACCAGCGCGCCGTCGCGCACCTGCAGGCGGGTCCGGAATACCTCCATCAGGTTCAGGACCTCGGTGTCGGTAAAATATTCCACCCAGGTGGCGTTCGGGGTGGCGGCCACCAGGTGCACGTGCAGGTCGGCCAGCCAGTGCGGGGCCACGGTAATGCCCTGGCCCGCCGCCAGGGCGGCGATGCGCCGGAACTCGGTAACGCCGCCGCACACCGCGGCATCGGGCTGCACGATGGCCGCCGCGCCCAGGTCCAGGATCTGCTGGAAGTCCCAGCGCGTCTGGTGGATCTCCCCGGTGGCGACCGGCGGCTCCACCGCGGCCGCCACCGCCGCATGCGCGGCCAGCTCGTCGGGCGGGTTGGGTTCCTCGATCCAGCCGAGGTCGTACTCCTCCCAGCGGCGGATGGCGCGGATGGCGCCGGCCGCGTCGTACCAGGCGTTGTTGGCGTCGGCGAACAACTCCACCTGGCCGCCCACCGCGGCTCGCACCGCCGCGATGCGCGCCGCATCCGCGTGCGCGTCGACGCGGCCCACCTTGATCTTGACGGCGGTGAATCCGGCGTCGACGTAGCCCGCGCACTCGGCGGCCAGGTCCTGCTCGCTCTTGCCGGGCAGGAAATAGCCGCCGCTGGCGTAGGCCGGCACCGTGTCGCCGCGCGCCGCGCCCAGGTAGCGGTACAGGGGCAGCTCCGCGGCCTTGGCATTGGCGTCCCACAGGGCGATGTCGATGGCGCTCATGGCGCGCAGCACCGCCCCGCGCCGCCCCACCAGCAGGGCATCGGCGTACATGTCGTCCCAGATGCCCTCCGTGTGGTGCGGGTCGCGGCCCACCACGTGACGGGCGAGCAGGTCGCGCACCGCGCTCGTTACCAACCAGCCGGCGGCGTTGCCGCAGTAGCAGAACCCCAGCCCCTCCACGCCGGCGTCGGTGGTCACCTTGACCAGCGTATAGTGGCGCTCGGTCATGGTGCGGGCGGCGATCGAGGTGGGGTTGCGCAGTGGTATGACCAGGGTGGCCGCGGTGAGCCCGGTGACCTGCATGGCCGGGGCTACTTCTTCACGTACTGGTGGCCGCCCATGATGGCGCGCACTTCCGCCAGCCCCTCCGCCTGCAGCAGCTTGCCGACCCGGACATCCTCCTTAGCCAGCAGCAGCTTGGCGTTGGTCACCACCTCTTCGAGGCGGCTGGCGGGAAACTTCACCGCGCCGTTCTCGTCCATGTGCACGATGTCGCCCGGCGCCACGTCCATGCCGCACAGGCTCACCGGCACCTGCACGCCCTGGATCGCCTGCGGGCCGTGACCGGCGCAGATGCCACGCGTCAGGTACTGGAACTTCATCGGGCGGATCTCGTGGATGTCGCGCGACGGGCCGTTGGTCACCGCGCCGATGGCGCCGCAGGCGCGCAACGCGGAGGTCATGTTGCCGCCGGACAGCCCCACCTTGTCGGCCAGTTCCGCGGGGAAGCGCTGCTCGAAACAGAAGATGGAGGGTCCGTCCTGCCGGTCCGCCGCCTCCAGCACGTCCATCAACGACACCCCGGAGTAGCCTGGATCGGTGACGCTGTAGGTGCAGGTCACCGCGTAGCCGGCGATCGGCCCGAGTTCCGGGTACCAGCACATCAGCCGGTTGTCGGTGTACCAGTTCGCCTCCCAGGGATGGTACAGCTCCAGGCACAACTCGTCGCCGGGATAGGTGGCCACCACGTTGGTGATGGTGGGCGTATCGATTTTCTTGAGCTCTTCGAGCAGTTCTATTTCGGACATCGTTCTCTCCTTGGGTTGCGGCGCGACCGGGTCGCGCGGGCGTTCGCACAAGCCTATCACAACCCGCGCCGTCCCGGGGAACCGAGCGAACCGGCGCGATCGCACGGGGGCGATCGAAAGCGGCAACACTGACTCCGCCGTCGCCGGCGGCGCCGATCGATGGCGGGCTAGCGCAGTGCCGCGTCAAGCTTCTCGGCCGCCGGCCCAGGCGCCGGGTGAACCCGCCACCCCGTGGGCGGTCGCCTGCAGTGCCTCCCCGTCCGGGTTGAAGCCTTGATGAATGCGTGGCTGCGGCATTATGGTGCCGCCAATTCGGGTGTTGAATGGCAGTTTTCTGGCTCACCGGCATGCCGTGTTCGGGCAAGACCACGATCGGGCGTGCCCTGGTAGATGGTTTGGGTGCAGTCGGTCGGGTAGCGTGCCTTGTCGACGGCGACGTGGTGCGGCGGGGCGAGCTGAGCCGGGGGCTAGGTTTCTCCGCGGCCGACCGGTTGGAGAACGTGCGCCGGGTGGCTGCCCTGGCCGCCCGCCTGGCGCGCGACATCGACGTGGTGGTGGCGATGGTGTCTCCGACCGAGCAGATCCGGGAGCCCGCGCGGGAGCTGCCCGGCCTGGTGATGGTGGGGTTGCACTGTCCGCCCGGGATTGCCCGGCAGCGTGACTACAAGGGTGTGTACCGGCGCCCCTGGGATGCCGCCGCGTATGAGACGCCGGTGCCGGCGGACTGCATCGTCGACACCAGCCTCGCCGGCGTGGCGGAGAGCGTCGAACGAATCCTGAGCGCCGCCGGACTGTCCCAGCCGCTGCCGTAATCGCGTGCGTACTCGTGCCGTGACAGGCGCGCTTCGCCGCGGCGCCGCCGGGTCTCGGATCGCGCTTGCGCTGGCCGCGGTCGCGGGGGCGCTCGCTTCCTGCGCCGGGCCGGTCACCGTGGGCACTGCACCGCCCCCGCCGCCCGTGCTGACGGTGTCGGTTCATCGTTCGGCGTTGCTGCGGGAGTTCGCCAATCCACCGCTGTGGGTGTGGACCGTCGACGCCGCGCTCCCGGTGGCCGAGGTGGAAGTGTCCCTCGACGGTGGCGAGCACCATCGGTCGCTGCACCCCGCGGCGCGTTCCTTCCGCCCGCCCAGTCCGCTCGCCCCGGGACGGCACCGGCTGACGGTCCGGGTGACCACCTCCGGCGTCGTCACTTCGACGGCGGCGGCGTCCGTGGAGGCACGGGTAGACGCGCTGCCGGGAACGCCGCCGGCACCGGACGACCCGTGCTTCGCCGCCGGCGCGGACCGGGCCCGGTGCGGCGCGGGGATGGCCGCCGGGCAATGGCCGTTGCGCCATATCCGGCTTCCGGAGCTGTGGCAGGCGCTGGCGGAAGACGTGCTGAGCGCGCCCGAGCCGGTGGTGGTGGCGGTACTCGACACCGGTTACACGCGGCATCCCGACCTGGCCGACAACCTCGACGCGGCGGCCGGCTACGACTTCGTCAGTGCCCGCTCATCCGCCGCCGACGGCGACGGCATCGATCCCGACGCCATCGATCCGGGAACCGACGGATCGTGGCACGGGACGGCGATCGCCGGCGTGATCGCCGCCGGTACCGGCAACGGCATCGGCGTGGCCGGCGTGTCGTGGCCGCCGGGGCGTTCGCCGATCACGATCATGCCGGTACGCGTCGCGGGGCGAGGCGGCGCCACCACCTACGACGTCGCGCAGGGACTGCGCTACGCGGCGGGACTCGGCAACGACTCCGGGAGACTGCCGCGCACGCCGGCCAGGATCATCAACCTCAGCCTGGCGGCGCCGGGACCGCCCGACGAGGTTCTGGAGGCGGCGCTGCGCGCGGTCACCGAGGCCGGGTCCGTGGTGGTGGCCGCCGCCGGCAATCAGCGCG
Organism: Spirochaetaceae bacterium; assembly: GCA_028821475.1. GTDB lineage: Bacteria > Spirochaetota > Spirochaetia > SZUA-6 > Bin103 > Bin103. The sequence continues at coordinate 4,770 of JAPPGB010000163.1, read as the reverse complement.
CCGCCGTGGGTTTTCCCGCCAGCTCCCGCCACACCCTGGCGGTGGGGTCGGTGGCCGCGCACGGCGCTCTTGCCGCCACCTCCAACGCCGGTCCGGAAATCGACATCGTCGCTCCCGGCGGCGACGGCTCCGGCGAGATCCCGGTCCTCGGCGTCGGGCCGGGCGCCGGTGGATCGCGCTGGATCGTCCGCCCGGACCAGGGGACCTCCATCGCCACCGCGCACGTCAGCGGCGTGCTGGCACTGCTCGCCGGCTACCACCGTTCGCTCACGTTGAGCGTCGCGCGCGCGCGGCTGGCCGCTTCGGCAATCGACCTGGGCCCCCCGGGCCGGGACCACCGCTACGGTCCCGGCCTGCTGGATGCGTTCGCGCTGTTCGGCGTCGGCCCGGGGCACGGCGCCGTGGCCGCCGATCGCCCGGTTCGCGAACGGGCCGCCGCGGCAGGTTCGCCGGTCTCGCGGGGCGCGGGTTCCGCCGCCGGCGCGCCGGTCAGCACTGATCCCGACACGCTGATCGTGCGCTACCGGAACAGCCGAATGAACGCTGCCGACCGGGCGACCGCGGGTGACCTGCTGCGGGTGCGGCACGCGCTGGCGGCCGCCGGCGCCGGCACCGGCGGGTATGCGCTGGTGCGGTTGCGTGCAGGTCAGGATCGGGTACGCGCCACGGCGCAGTTGGAAGCCGATCCGGCGGTGGCGTCGGTCCATGCCAACCGCATATACCTGCCGGCGGCGCGGCGGGCGGAGTAGTGGAATCCACCGCCCGGCGGGCGCATGCACGCGCCCGCGCCCGCCGGGCAGGTCAGATCACGCCGGGACTCAGCAGGTGTTGGCGGCCCCCGGCGTCGCCGTCATCGCGCGAAAGTCGAGGCCGTTGTCGTCGCTGTCGAAGCCGGCGGGGCATCGGCCGATCGAGGTGGAAGCGGCGGCCGGGTCCTGCGGGGCGGGAGAGCCCTCGCCGGCGCCCGGCACGACGCCTTCGTAGTGGACGGCATCCACGATGCGGCCGTCTGTCGTCGACACGATGCGCACGCCGTCAGGGCCGTTGGTGACGCCGGTGCCGGTGAGTGCCAGCGACGAGGTGCCGGCCGGGAGGTCGTCGATCACCGCCTGGTCGGCGATCACCAGGAACGCGCCGCCGGCCAGTTGACCCGCGCCGTCGAATGACAGGTACGTGTCGCCGTCGGCGCCGTCGACCAGTTCGAAACGGTAGCCGGAGAGATCCACCGGGGTCGAACCGGGGTTCAGGATCTCGACGAATTCGGCGTTGTCGCTGCTGCCCTCCTGGTCGTAGTCGATCTCGTTGACCAGGAGCGCCGCCGGCGACGGCATGAGCGGCAGATCGGCGAACAGACCGGCGTCCATGGCGAGGGTTGCGGTGGTGGTCAAACCGGCCGCGTCGGTCACCGTGACCGACAGCGTGCCGGTGGTTGCCGCGGTGTAGCCGGTCAGGATGGTGGGATTCGCCGACGGATCCGTGAAGGTGCCGGAGCTGTTCTCGGAATCGGTGAACTCCCACGCAAAGCCGAGGCCGGCGGCATCGCCCGAGAAGGAGACATTGGCGGTCCAGCGAACCCCGGCGGGGGTGCGCTTGCCGGTGAAGCCGCGCACCACCGGGCCGATCGTCGCGGTAAGTCCCGCGGTCTGCACGTTGATCTGGAAGTCCACCTCGATGCGATTGCCCTGCGGATTGGTCAGTGCGATCTGCGCGGTGTACCAGCCGACGACAGCGGGCGCCTCGTACGTGCTGGTGATGGTTGCGATGCCGGATGACAGAGCGACCTGGCCCGCGCTCGGGTCGAACGCGCCGCCGGAGAACTCGTAGTCGAGTTGTTCCGTGCCGGAACCTTGCACCGAAACGCTCACCTGGGCCGGAACACCGGTCGAGACGTTGCTGACGCTGATCGCCGTTACCTTCGGGAATCGGTTGTCCACGCCGTCGTCGACCGCGTTCAGACGGATCGTTATCTGCGCTCCGACGCTGGCGAGCGTCTGCGCGTGGGTACCTTCGAAGATCACGGTGTCGCCGTCGTCGAGCGCCTTCGCGGTAAAGGTCAGCTCGGTACCGACGGTGAGTCCGGACAGGGTACCCGTCCACACGCCGTCCGGCGATCGTGTGAGAACGGAGGTGGCCAGCGGATCCTGGTGGTTCCCCAGGGCGTTGTTACCGGCCACGGTGACCGTCACCGAGGCGATGTCGGCGTGGCTGCCCTTGGCCGAGGCGATAGTGAGCGGTCCGGCCACCCGCACGGTTGCCGAGGTCGTGGCGGACGGCCCTGGTCCGTCGTGCGGCGGTATGCCCGCCGCCGATGCTCCCTCCAGGAATTCCATGCATCCGGTCAGGGACACAAGGACGGTCAGCATTGCCAACGGGGCAAGGCGGCGGCAAACGAAACGTAAGGATCTCATGCAACCTATAACGTGTCCGTCGTCCGTGCCGCTTCATCGCCCCGTCAACGGCGCATGTGGTTCGGTCGATAGGTAAGGCAGGGGGATGGTGTGGGGGATTCCAGGGTTCTGGTGGTCAGCGGCGCGGCTTCCGGTCTGGGCCTCGCGTCCGCGGTCCGGTTCGCGGAAGGCGGGTACGATGTCGGCCTGCTCGACATCGACCGGGTGCGCGGCGAGCAGGCAGCTCAACGGGTGCGGGCGATGGGGCGCGTAGCGGTGTACTGCGCCTGCAACGTAACCGACCGTGGCCAGGTCGCCGCCGCGGCGCGCGAGATCCGCCGCACTCTCGGCCGCGTGGACGCGCTGCACAACAACGCCGGTATGCAGGTGCGCGGCGGCATCCTGCGCTGCACCGAGGAGGACTGGGATCAGCTCTTCGAAGTCACCATCAAGGGGATTTTCCACGTGACCCGCGCGTTCGCCCCGCTCATGGCCGGCCGCGCGGGTGCCGCCATCGTCAACACCGGATCGATCCTCGCCGCCCGTCCGGCGGGCGAGCGGGCGGCCTACTCCGCCGCCAAGGCAGCGGTAGAAGGGCTGACTCGCTCCATGGCCGTGGACCTCGCGCCCGACGGTATCAGAGTAAACTGTGTGGCTGCCGGGGCAATCGATACGCCGCTGTTGCAGCGCTACATCAGGGAGTCCCGGTACCCGGCGCCCACGAAATCCGGGTTGATGGCAAAGTCGCTGTTCAACCGTTTCGGGCGCCCCGACGAAGTGGCCAACGTCGTCCACTTCCTGTGCAGCGAGGAGGCATCGTTCGTCACCGGCGCCACCTGGTACGTCGACGGCGGTTGGTCGGTCGGGTAGCCCTCAGGTACGGATGCCGCGGGCGGCGATGAACTCCCGGTAACGGGAGAAGGCGGCGTCGACCGCCTCGGGCGTGAGTTCGAAGTCCTTCAGGTCGTAGCGGTGGCGCACCTCGTGCCGGCGCCGCTCCGCCTGGCGCTCCTGCCACGCTTCCATGGCGGCGACGGCCGCCGGCTCCAGCGTCCAGCCGAAGTGCTCGTAGATGGCGCGCACCGTTGCCCACGGATCGTCTACCAGGTCGACGTAGCTCACGTCACACCAGCGCTGAGCGAGTTCGGGATGAGCTTCGCGGAACTCCACTGCCCGATCCAGCATGTTGCTCATGTCTGCCAGCTGCTCGGCTCCGAGAATGGCGCGTGGAGTCGGTTCGGTGGAGCGGGTACGGAGCTGCTCTATCAGGCTGACCCACGAGCCCGTGAACTCCCGCGGTTCGCGGTGGGTCTGGATGAAACAGGCGTCCGGGTAGGCACCGATCAGCGCCTCCAGTTCCATCAGGTGGACGGGAGCCTTCAACAGCCACTGGGCCACGCGCCCGGGATCCCGCATGCGCCGCTGCCACGTGAAGTGCTGGATGGCGAGGCGGTGGTATCCGTATGCCGGGTGCGAACCGGCCGCGGCAAGCCAGCGGCCGTATTCGGGCACCTGGTAGATGTTGGTGTTGGACCAGGAGCGGAAGGTGTGCCGCAACAGGGGGAGGTCCTCCTCGGGCTCATCGACGTCGAGCTCATGCGCACCCGCGAACGACTCGAAGAAGCCCGCGGCGACGAACACGTCCAGCAGCCGCGCGCGCCGTATGTCAGCGTCGGTCCAGGCCCGCGCCAGGTCGCCGTCCGCAACCACCGGCTCCGCCAACTCGTAGCTGCGCAAGGTCCAGAACCGTGGATCGCGCGCCAGCAAACGGTGCAGGAACGTGGTTCCCGTGCGGTTGATCCCGATAATGAACACCGGACGTGAGATCTCCTCCCGTTCGATCTCCGGATGCCGCAATCGCTCACCGCTGAGCGCCGCATTGTTCCGCAGGCTGGCGCTCAGGTCGGAGACCACGACGGCGCGCTTTCCCTGCAACAGGCGCGCCTCCGGTGCCCGCAGGGCCTGCACCAGGTGGGCAAGTCCGTCACGCAGCCACTCGGGATAGGTCTCTGCAAACGGCGCCCCGAAACGTTCCGCAAAACGCTCGGCACGCGCCATCAGGCGGTCGTAGTCGATACGCGGCTGCGGCATCGAAAAGGGCCATTGGTCCGGGTGCGCTCTGATCCATTCATTGGTGCGCCGGAACATGGTCAGGATTCCCGGCCACTCGATCGGAAACGGGCAATCCTCGCGCAATGCGCGGTCGCTGACCGGCAACTCGGTCAGCGGCTTGCTCGGACTGAACCAGTACGGGGAGAACTTCTCGAACAGCGCCCAGTAGCCGTGCAACGGCGAGTTCTCACCGCGCGCCTGGCAGGCACGCTTGAAGCCGAAGTTCCAGAGGGGATGAGCGCACTTAATTCTTTGCTACTGAGATAATTAT
>JAPPGB010000162.1 GCA_028821475.1 Spirochaetaceae bacterium | reverse complement strand
GCAACAGCTACTCCCTCCGCCTGCGGCAGAGCGCGCCTCTCCTCGACTCTACACAAGTTATCAGGATCTTCGCGGTTGCGGAGCCGTGGATCGTCGGCCTCAACGGCGAGATGGGGATTGGCAACTGCGGCTGGGAAGGGCCATTGGTTCGTTCGTGGATTGATAGCCGGCTGAAAGCGGAGTTGAACTAGCCAATCCAGGCAACTGGCAGGGTCTGGGGCTGCACGCGCCGTCCCAGGCCCGCATTTTCCGTGTCTACCTACTTCGTCCGGCGACTGCTGCTGTTCATCCCCACGCTGTTGATCGTGAGCATGCTGGTGTTCCTTTCGGTACGCCTGCTGCCCGGTGATTTTGTCGACATCTTGCTGAGCGACCCTCAGTATGGCGCGACCGATGACGACTTGGAGCGATTTAGCGAGATGCTGGGGCTGAACGTCCCAGCACACATCGCTTACGTACAGTGGATGCGAGGGATTGTGTTGGAAGGCACCCTCGGTCAGTCCCTGCTCCGCGGTCACAAGCCAGTGGAGATCAGGATCCTCGACCGATTTCCCGTCACCCTGGAGCTGGGGGTGGCGGCGCTGATCATCGGCCTGGTAATCGCGCTGCCGGTGGGCATCTACTCGGCGGTGCGCCAGGACACCCTCGGCGATTACGCGGGCCGCAGCGTCGCCATCTTCGGGTTGGCCACGCCCAATTTCTGGCTGGCCCTCATGGTCCTGATCTTTCCCGGCATCTGGTGGGGCTGGACGCCGCCGCTGCGGCTGTTCGACTTCAGCGAGGATCCGCTACCAGTGAGCGACATCGCCGATCCCGGCGGCGCCGACGCCCGACGCCGGCGCGGCCCACTTGCGGACTTTCTTTACCGGCTGGTCCGGGAGAAGCCGTTGGGGCTGCTCGGCGCCGTCATCATCGTGCTGTTCGTGCTGGTGAGCGTGTTCGCCGACGTGCTGGCCCCCGACCCCGAGCAGCGCCAGGACGTGACCCGGAGGCTGCAGGGCCCTTCGGCCGCGCATCTGCTGGGTACCGATCACACCGGGCGCGACTTCCTGAGCCGCAACATCTACGGCGCGCGCCTGTCGCTGCTGGTCGGCTTCGCGGCCACCACGGTGGCGGTGGTGGTGGCCACCGTCGTCGGCGGGCTGTCAGGGTTCGTGGGCGGGCGGCTGGACTTGCTGACGCAGAGATTCGTCGATGCCTGGATGGCCTTTCCGGGACTGCTCCTGCTCATGACCATCATGTCGATCCTGGGTACCGGTGCGCCGCAGATCATCATCGTGCTGGGCCTGACCTACGGCATCGGCAGCTCGCGCGTGATCCGGGGTGCGGTGATCGGCATTAAGGAGAACGCCTACTTTCAGGCTGCTCAGGCGGTCGGCAGCCCGCCCTGGCATACGGTGCTGCGCCACGTGCTGCCGAACGTGCTGGCGCCCATCATCATCATCTTCAGCATCACCGTCGGCGCGGTGATCATCACCGAGGCCAGCTTGAGCTTTCTGGGCTTCGGGTTGCCGCTGAACGTGCCGAGCTGGGGCGGCCTGCTGAGCCGCGAGGGCCGCAATTACATGCAGCAGGCGCCGTGGCTGGCCATGTGGCCGGGCATCTTCCTGACCGTCGTGGTGTACAGCTTCAACATGTTCGGCGACGCGGTGCGCGACCTGCTCGACCCGCGCCTGCGCGGCGGGGCAGGCCGCATGGGAACCCATGGCGGCAAGCCGCTCAGATGAGCGGTGCGGGCGCGATCGTCGCGCAGCTGACCGACACGGGGCGCCAAACCACATGCAGCGAACCGGCGCTATCTATCCGAGGCTCGTGTCATAAGCGATGCCGGTGCCTTGATCGCCCTGGCCAAGGCGGTACGCCAGCTTCGTCCAACCGGGGACGACGAGAGGTGTTGTTGTCAGGTATCGTATAACCGTGGGCAAACCACGCGTGTACGTTGAGACTACGATACCCAGCTTCTACGCGGAAAGGCGCACGGCTCCTGAAATTGTCGCACGGCGGAAGTGGACGCGGCAGTGGTGGGCCGACGCCTCTGAGCGATACGAACTGGTCACCAGCGCGGCGGTATTGGACGAGTTGGTTGGTGATATGCCTGAGCGCAGTGCGCAACGGCATGCCCTCGGTCATGACTTGCCGCTGGTGCCCGTGGAGCCGGCCATCGGCGAGATCGTGCAGACGTACATCCGGCACAAGGTGATGCCCGCCGATCCGGGTGGTGATGCGCTGCACTTGGCACTGGCATCCTTTCACAGATGCGACTTCCTGGTGACCTGGAACTGCCGGCACTTGGCGAACGCAAACAAATTCGGTCATGTCCGTCGCGTAAACGTACTGATGGGGTTATTCGTGCCGGCATTGGTGACGCCCTTGGAACTGCTTGGAGGCAGAGATGAAACAGAGTCAGGCTGATCCGGTGATCGACGAAATCCGCGAGGTGCGCCACCGCATCTCAGCGCGCGTTGATCATGAGCCCGCACGGCTGGTGGCTTACTACATCGAACTACAGAAACGGTATCGGGGTCGGTTCATCGCGCCAGTGAAAGTCGCCGAATCCGTAGATGGGTCAACCCTCGAACTCGGCGTTTCAGGTCCACGCCGCTGACTGCGTGGGCGGCCAGCGGCATGGGCGCCAGTGTCGCCAGGTCGGTCTAAGATCGGCCGCGCAACCGCGCTGCAGCTCGCCGCGCAGGGGGCGTCGGACAATTGTCGTTTACTGCTTTAAAGTCGCCGATGCGCCGCGTCGCGCGGTGGTCGTTAGCACGCAGCAGCGCCGCATCGACGTCTTGCCGGTCTGGCGCGGCGCATGGAGCACGAAGTACTTCTTGTCGCGCTGCTCCCCATAGAGTCGGTAGCGGCCACCGACGAGCTGACGTTGATGATCAAACTGTCGCGGCCGTTTCGGGACACGCATCGGCTGCTCTTCGACGACCCCCACATCTTTGCACGCCCACCCGAGACCTTCGACACGCTCGACGACGCCAACAATGTCATCGGCACCGGGCCCTTTATCATGGACGAGTTCGTCAGCGGCATCTCAGTCACGTTTGACAGGAACTCCAACTACTGGAAGGACGACGAGAAGTTCCCGGGGAACCGCCTGCCCTATGTCGATAGGCTCGTGATGCTGGTGATGGGCGACCAGGCGACCAGGCTTGCGGCACTGCGGTCGGCTCAGGTCGATTTGAGCGGGTGGAATGGTGTGGCGCAGATCACGTCGATCAGCAGCGTGCTGGAACTCCAGAAAACCAACCCGGACATGCAGTTCTTCCCGATCGCGTTCCGATCCGAGGTATCGTCGCCCATGAACATCTGTGCCGGGGGGCCGCTCAGCGACGTGCGGGTACGCCACGCGTTGCAGATGGCGATCGACCTGGAGACCATCAACGACAACTCTTCTCGGGTTTCGGAGAGTGGAAGCCGATGGGGCCTATCGGGCCAACGTGGATCGGTTATCACAACGCCTTCGATACCTGGCCCGAGGAGCTCAAGAAGTTCTACTCCTACGACCCTGAAGGTGCCGAGCGACTGCTCGACGAGGCCGGATACCCGCGCGGCGCGGACGGTGTCCGCTTCCGGACCTCGATGATCCGACCCGTCGGTCGATCCGACATCGGCTACCACGAGCTGGAGGTCGGTTACTGGAAGGAGATCGGGGTGGAGGTCGAGCTCAATGCGCTCGAGGATGCTGTGTTCTTCGGAACGATGAGTTCGCGAGACTGGGACGGTTTGACAATGTGGTGGAGCAACGGTGCCGACTACAACGCTCTCGCCTCAAGTCTCGGCGCTTATGCCTCCAACGGGCAAATCGGCGTGTCGGGTGCCTACTGCGATCCGGTGTTCGACGCCAGATGGGAGGAGTTGGAGGCCGCCAGTGAAGACGAGGACGAGTACCGACGGCTGGCGAAGGCGCTCGACATGTATGCGATCGAGCAGCACGTCTACATCTGGGGTCCGCGGGCTCCCGGTTTCACCGTTGCGCAGCCGTGGATCGCCGGCTTTAACGGCGAGATGCAGGTGGGCGACATGGGCCATTCCCTGCCCTACGCTCGCATTTGGATCGATAGTCAGCTCAAGTCCGAGTTGAACTAGCTCGTCTTTGGCCTTTTGCGCCTGGGGTCGGCCTGTGCGGCCCCGGGCGTCCTTTCTCCATGCGAACCTACGTCATCCGCCGGCTGCTGCTGTTCATCCCCACGCTGTTCATCCTGAGCATGCTGGTGTTCTTCATGGTGCGTGCGATTCCAGGCGACATCGTCGACATCATAACGGCCGACACATTTTACGCCATCAGCACCGAGGAGAAGGATCGGTTGCGCGCTATCATGGGTCTCGATGTCCCCGCGCACATCGCTTACGTGCGGTGGATGCGAGGGATTCTATTGGAAGGCACCCTCGGTCAGTCGCTGCAACGGGGCAACAGACCCGTGGAGGGGAAGATTCTCGCCCGAGTGCCCGTCACCCTGGAGCTGGGGGGCGCCGCGCTGATCATTGGCCTGTTGATCGCGCTGCCGGTGGGCATCTACTCGGCCGTGCGCCAGGACACCCTCGGCGATTACGCGGGCCGCAGCGTCGCCATCTTTGGGTTGGCCACGCCCAACTTTTGGCTGGCCCTCATGGTCCTCATCTTTCCCGGCATCTGGTGGGGCTGGACGCCGCCGCTGCGACTGTTTGACTTCAGCGAGGATCCGGTGGCCCACATCGGCATGTTCCTCATCCCCGGCCTCATCCTGGGCACCGGCCTATCTGCCGCCACCATGCGGATGACGCGCACGATGATGCTGGAGGTGCTGCGGCAGGACTACGTGCGCACGGCGTGGGCCAAGGGCCTACGCGAGCGGTCGGTCGTTGTCCGCCACGCCATCAAGAACGCCCTCATCCCTGTGCTCACCCTCATCGGGCTGCAGCTGCCGATCCTGGTCGGCGGCTCGGTCATCATCGAGACGCTGTTCAACCTGCCCGGCCTGGGGTCGCTGCTCGTTGGGTCGCTGGCGAAGCGTGACTATCCGATGGTCTCGGGCATCAACCTGTTCTTTGCCACCTTCATTCTGTTCAACAACCTGCTCATCGACCTGCTGTACGCCTACCTCGACCCGAGGATTCGCTACCAGTGAGCACCATCGCCGATCCCGGCGGCGCCGATGTCCGACGCCCGCGCGGCCCACTTGCGGACTTCTTCTACCGGCTGGTCCGGGAGAAGCCGTTGGGCCTGCTCGGCGCCGTCATCATCGTGGTTTTCGTGCTGGTGAGCGTCTTCGCCGACGTGCTGGCACCGGACCCCGAGCAGCGCCAGGACGTAACGCGGAGGCTGCAGGGCTCCTCGGCCGAGCATCTGCTGGGCACCGATCATACGGGGCGCGACTTCTTGAGCCGCAACATCTACGGCGCGCGCCTGTCGCTGTTGGTCGGCTTCGCGGCGACGGCGGTGGCGGTACTGGTGGCCACCGCCGTCGGCGGCCTGTCGGGGTTCGTCGGTGGCCGGCTCGACATGGTGACGCAGAGATTCGTCGATGCCTGGATGGCCTTTCCGGGACTGCTCCTGCTCATGACCATCATGTCGATCCTGGGTACCGGTGCGCCGCAGATCATCATCGTGCTGGGCCTGACCTACGGCATCGGCAGCTCGCGCGTGATCCGGGGTGCGGTGATCGGCATTAAGGAGAACGCCTACTTTCAGGCTGCTCAGGCGGTCGGCAGCCCGCCCTGGCATACGGTGCTGCGCCACGTGCTGCCGAACGTGCTGGCGCCCATCATCATCATCTTCAGCATCACCGTCGGCGCGGTCATCATCACCGAGGCTTCGCTGAGCTTTCTGGGCTTTGGGTTGCCGCTGAGCGTGCCCAGTTGGGGCGGCCTCCTGAGCCGCGAGGGCCGCAATTACATGCAGCAGGCGCCGTGGCTGGCGATGTGGCCCGGCATCTTCCTGACCATCGTCGTGTACAGCTTCAACATGTTCGGCGACGCGGTGCGCGACCTGCTCGACCCGCGCTTGCGCGGCGGCGTGGGGCGCATGGGTGCGCACGGCGGCAAGGCGCTGCGCAAAGCGGCGCGAGCGCGCTCGTCGCGTAGTTGACCGACACGGGGACGCCACGTACCTATCTATCCGCGACCAGCGATTCGTCTGAGGCAAGGACCGGTTCGCACTGCGCCTGCCACTCGTCCACTCGCTGCTTCATACGCTACACTGGCGTTCGCGCTGGTGGCTACCGTTACCTTTGCCAGCCCCGCCGGCGAAGGCGACGACACGGCGATGGCCGCCGAGAAGGAGTACGTGACCGATCCGTCCACCGGCAAGCAGGTGCTCAAGCCGGAATACGGCGGGACACTCACCACTGTAGTCCACGCCCCGCTCGATCACGGCGACGCGTGGCTCACCCACGGCGCCGGCGTTGGGGTGGGAGCAGCGCTGGACCATTTGGGTATTGCGGACTGGGCGGCCGATCGGAGTGTCAGCAGCTTCATGCTCTATTATCCCTTGAGCATACTGAGAGGGCACCTGGCCGAGAGCTGGGAGAACACCATTAACGACAACTACTTCTCGGGCTTGGGAGAGTGGCAGCCGATGGGGCCTATCGGGCCGGCGTGGGTCGGTTATCACAACGCCTTCGATACCTGGCCCGAGGAGCTCAAGAAGTTCTACTCCTACGACCCTGAAGGTGCCGAGCGACTGCTCGACGAGGCCGGATACCCGCGCGGCGCGGACGGTGTCCGCTTCCGGACCTCGATGATCCGACCCGTCGGTCGATCCGACATCGGCTACCACGAGCTGGAGGTCGGTTACTGGAAGGAGATCGGGGTGGAGGTCGAGCTCAATGCGCTCGAGGACCTCATCCGGCGCCTGCTGCTGTTCATCCCGACGCTGCTCATCCTGAGCATGCTGGTGTTCTTTGCGGTGCGTGCGATTCCAGGCGACATCGTCGACATGATAACGGCCGCCGGCCCATATGTCGCCATCAGCACCGAGGAGAAGGATCGGTTGCGCGCTATCATGGGTCTCGATGTCCCCGCGCACATCGCTTACGTGCGGTGGATGCGAGGGATTCTGTTGGAGGGCACCCTCGGTCAGTCGCTGCTACGGGGCAACAGACCGGTGGAGGGGTCCCGGCGCACGGTGCTGCGCCACGTGCTGCCGAACGTGCTGGCGCCGATCATCATCTTCAGCATCACCATCGGCGCGGTCATCATCACCGAGGCGAGCTTGAGCTTTCTGGGCTTCGGGCTGCCGCTGAACGTGCCGAGCTGGGGCGGCCTGCTGAGCCGCGAGGGGCGCAATTACATGCAGCAGGCGCCGTGGCTGGCCATGTGGCCGGGCATTTTCCTGACCGTCGTGGTGTACAGCTTCAACATGTTCGGCGACGCGGTGCGCGACCTGCTCGACCCGCGCCTGCGCGGCGGGGCAGGCCGCATGGGCGCCAGTGCCTCCAGGTCGCAATAGAGTCTGTCGGCGAACGCGCCGGTGGTATTTCGGCGAGGAAGTCCCCATCTACTACCGGCTACGCCCGAATCTCAAGGACGCGAACGATGACATGGTGTTTGAAAGCGCGGCCAACTTCGGCGCCGAAGTGATCGTCACGCACAATGTCAGGGACTTCACGGATCCCGAGCTAGAGTACCGGATTGCAGCGCTGCGGCGCGGAGAGTTCATTCGACGAATCAGGAGTGATGCATGAAGACGATGCAGGTAAGGTTCCCCGACCGCGTACATGAGCGACTCAAGGAGCTCGCCGGTGAGGACGGCGTCTCTCTGAACAGCTCTATCGTGGCGTCGGTGAACAACGAGGTAATCCGGCAACAAACGCGAGACTTCTTCAGAGATGCCGCGGCCAACTACCAGCCACAGGCGTTCGCGGAGGCGCTCGCATTCGTTGCCGACGCACCAATACACGGCCGCGACTTGGGGTAGGCGCTATCTACGGTACGGCAGGCGGGCATCGACCCGAGCTGGGGTTGGCTCACCCACGACGATCCGTGAGAAGTCCACGTGCAGTTGATTGCACAACACATTGAATTCGTACGGAGACACGACGGATGGAACCCAGAGTACGGCGGTGTCTCCGCGATCGTACCAGTCGTCGCCGATGCGCCGCGTCGCGCGGTGGTCGTTGGCACGCAGCAGCGCCGCATCGACGTCGTCGGCCCGTTCCTGTGCAACGTCGTCCGGAATTGCGACCCGCACGCATACCAAGTTGCGCGGGAGCGTGCCACTCTGCCAGTGTACGAGGTTCTCGAGGACGGCGAGCGCATAGGACTCCGCGGCGTGCACCACCTGGCGTCCCGGACTGACCCAGCGGCTGCCCCAGCGGTACGCGCCGGCTCCGTCGAACGGCGGATACCGCGAGCTGACGATCCGGTATGCGTATCTTGGGCTGTCAAGCCGGGAGGCCATGCAGGCCCCGCTCGATCACCTCCTCGACTGCTCGCCCCCCAACCTCGGTCAGCGCGACGTCGAAGGGCGCTCGATCGTCAAGCTCGGGATGGGGGGTGAGCATGAACCTCGCCGCTGCGCCGCCATCGGCAAACGCGGTTGCAGCGAGCGCGTAGAGGCGCGCGAGTCGTTCCGTGGTCTCGCTCACCTGCAGGTTGAGGCGCTCTACCCGCTGATAGGTCGCCCGCGACACGATTCGGTTCCGCAGCGCGGCCCTGCGAGCCTTGCCGTCACCGCCGTCGTGCGTCACGAGCAGGTCGACCAACCGCTCCAGTGCCGGCTTGGGGACCCCCGCGCGAATCAACTCCTCCAGATCGCGTCCGTGCTCGATGCTGCGCCCAAGCACCCGCCGGCCCCCCAGAACCTCGGCGACTTCCGTCGCTGCAACGCTCATATGAGTCAAGCATATCGCTCAAGTGAACAGCCGGCAAGGTGATCGGCAGAGATTCGGCGGATCGCTTCACATGCCCCACACGTCGACCGGGACCGCACCGCCGTCGCGGCGGAGGTGAAATACCTTCTCCTCCCAGCTCCGGTTTTCGCGCCGGTCGATCACGACCAGGTGCCCCGCCTCCGCCGCGCAGCGCTCCACGTAGCGCGCCGTCTGCTCCACGCCCTCGTCCACCACGCGCTCGGGCCCGTCGTGCGCGCGCACCACCTTGCACTCCACCACGAACTCCTGCACCCGGTCGGCCAGCGGCCACACGATCAGCAGGTCGACCCGCCCGCTCCCCAGTGCATACTCCCGCTCGATGCGGCCGCCGCCGTTCACCACGCGCTGCAGGTACGCCTGCAGCAGCAACTGCGGCCACGCCTCCTCGTAGGCGAAGCGGTTGCGCCAATGCTCGGAGTGGCGGCGGAAGAAGTCCTGGAACTCCGCCATCAGCAACTCCGCGTCAAGGCTGCCGTCCGCCCTCACGTACCGCGGCGGCGACAGCTCCAGCGTCTCCTGCGCCACCCACGCGAGTTCGCGCGGCAGCACCTCGGCGTAGATCGGGTTGGCCACCCGCAGCGGCGCGTCGCGGGCCAGCAGCCCGAGGTCGCGCGCGTACCTGATGTCGCGGTCCGTGAAGGTGTGCCGGTGGGTGCCGCTCAGCATCGGCTCGATCACCCGGCGCACGCGATCCTCGCGCAGCTTGTCCGCCAGGTAGTCCAGGTGCGTCACCCGGTTCACGATCAGCTCCTCGCGCGCCGCGGTGATGTGGTCGGCGGTCACCGCGCGCGAGCGGTCGTCCCGCAACGCCCTGTTCTTGAAGCAGGTCTCGTGCGCGAGCGCGTTCACCAGCCAGAGCTGGCTGCGGGTCTGCTGGAGTTCCAATCGACCGTCGAGCCGGCGATGGCGGTGCGCGTGATGACCT
>JAPPGB010000161.1 GCA_028821475.1 Spirochaetaceae bacterium | reverse complement strand
GCCAGCGCCAGCGCCAGCCCGCGCCCGGTGCGCCGCGCCGCGCCGGTCACCAGTGCCACCCGCCCGCGCAGTTCCGGCGCCGGCAGCCGGCCGCCTGCGTCGTCCTTGCGCCCGCTCACGCACCACCCTCGGGCGGCCGCGCGCCGTGCTGCCCAGCCACCCGGCGGGCAATCTGCCGGTAGCGCAGCGCGCCGTCCGCCGCGGCCAGGGCGCTGCCGTCGCGCGGGTCGCGCACCGCCGGGGCCAGTTCCAGCAGCGGGATCAGCATGAAGTCACGCTCGCGCAATCCCGGGTGGGGCAGGGTGAGGCGGGCGCCGTCACAAACCTGATCATCGTGCAGGAGCAGGTCGATATCCACGGTGCGCGGACCGTTCGGCAACACCCGGCGGCGGCCGAGCAGGGCCTCGATGCCCTGTGTGAAGGCCAGCACACGCAGCGGGTGTTCGCGGGTGACGGCGTGCGCGCAGCAGTTCAGGAACCAGGGCTGGTCGGCCACCCCCCACGGCCTGGTCAGAAACCAGGATGACACGCGCAGCAGCGGATAGCGCGCGCGCAGCAGTGCCAGGGCGCGCGGCAGGTGGCGGCGCGGCGCCAGGTTGGAGCCCAGCGAAAGGTACAGGTCAGCCACGTTTCGGCGCCGGCACGGGTGAGGCGGCCGCCGCCCGCGGCAGCGCGGCACGCAGCTCCCAGGCGCGCACGGCGATCGCCGGTTCGTGGGCGCGGATGTAGTCGACCTCCAGCGCGACCAGGTGGGCGGCGATCAGTTGCCGGCTGGTCAGCGCCGACTTGCGCGCCAGGTAGGCGAGCGTAGGGCAGCCGAGCCGTGCCGCGGCGGGCAGTGCGGTCATCGCCTGCACCTGGTAGGCGATCCTGGCGGCGTCGTCGAAGGTGGGGTGGAAGATGCCGAGGTTGGGGTCCAGCACCAGGCGGGCCAGCCCGGCGGCGCGGGCGTGGGCGCGCAGCACGCGGAAGCGATTCAGGATGTCCGCGACCTGGTAGCTCGCCGCCGGGTCGGCGCGCATCTGATAGGGGTCGGCGTACGGCAGGTACAGCGCGCACAGGGCAGCGCCGCTCACCGCCACCGCGCCGCACAATTCCGCCGACGGCCAGGCGCCGGTGAAATTG
The DNA here is from genome assembly GCA_028821475.1 of Spirochaetaceae bacterium. Taxonomy (GTDB): domain Bacteria; phylum Spirochaetota; class Spirochaetia; order SZUA-6; family Bin103; genus Bin103. The sequence goes on along the minus strand of JAPPGB010000161.1, from coordinate 22,460 downwards.
ACGAAACACGCGCCTGCGGCCAGCGCCGCGGTGGCGCAGGTCTCGCTCCAGGTGTCGACCGCCACGCGGTAGCCGGCTGCGACCAGGGCATCCAGCGGCGGCCTGAGGCGGCGCCACTCCTCGGCGTCGTCGATCGGCGCGCGGTGGTGGCTGATCGAGCGCGCGCCCAGCTCCACGTAGTCGGCGCCGTCCGCGCACAGGGCGGCGGCCCGCTCGCGCACCGCCGGCAGGCCGGTGGCATGCGAACCGGGCACGTTCGACTCCGGCGACAGGTTGATTACTCCGATGATGGCGGGCCGCCGCACCGCGTGCATCGGTACAGGGTCCACGTATGACAGTCCACGTATGACGTCGGTGACTTTGGTGATTCCGGCGCCGGCGTGCTTACCGCTCACGGACAATCTCCACCCCGGCGTCGCGCGCACCGGCGATGGCCGCCGGCTTGCGGATCGTCACCCGCACTCTCGCCGCGCGCGGATCGCGCAGCACGCACGCGGCCAGGTCCTCGGCCATCGCCTCCAGCAGGCGGTAGCGGCCGCTCACGATCAGTTCGCGCACCTGCCCGGCCAGCGCCGCGTAGTCGACGGTATCGGCCAGCTCGCCGGAGCGCGCGGCGCGCGCGGTGTCGGTGCCCACCACCAGGCTCACCACCACGTCCTGCGGTGTGGTGCGCTCCGCGGGCAGAATGCCGGCGATGCAGGTTACGCGCAGCTCGCGAATGATGACGTGGTCCATGGCCAGGCGCCGAATCAGTTGTTCATCAGTTGCAGAAACTCGGCGCGGGTGGCGGCGTTGCTGCGGAACGTGCCGAGCATGCACGAGGTCTTCATCTGCGAGTGTTGCTTCTCCACGCCACGCATCATCACGCACAGGTGGCTGGCCTCCATCACCACGCCCACGCCCTGCGCGCCGACCGCGTCCTGCACCGCGTGCGCCACCTGCAGGGTCAGCCGCTCCTGGATCTGCAGCCGGCGCGCGAAGTGGTTGACGATGCGTGGGATCTTGGACAGTCCGATGATCCGGCCATCGGGAATGTAGGCCACGTGGCACTGGCCGATGAACGGCAGCAGGTGGTGTTCGCACAGCGAGAACGTCTCGATGTTGCGCACCATGATCATCTCGTCCGACTCGGACTGGAAGATGGCGCCGTTGATGATCTCGCGCAGATTCTCACGATAGCCGGAGGTGAGATCGGTGAGCGCCCGGGCTGCGCGGTGGGGTGTGCGCACCAGGCCTTCGCGGTCGAAATCCTCTCCGAGTTCTCGTATAATTCGCCGGTAGCACGCTTCGATGGCCGCCGGTGCAGCGGCGAGATCCGGTCCGGTTGGATCCACAGTGGTCCGAAAGATAGGGGCTCGGTGTTCCGGGGACAAGCGAGGGGTGCTCCGGCAGCCCGTGGTGAAACCCGGCGGCGCACCTCGTAACGCAGGCGGAGTGCACCGCGGGCGGCTGAGCCGGGCGGCATCCAGACAACCAGCCGGCGGTGCCGGGCGCCATGCCTGCGCCGCCCGCAAGGAGACCTGATCGATGGTGGGAAGGGCCAAGATCGCCGTAATCGGCGCCGGCAACGTGGGCGCCACCTGCGCGCTGTGGATCGTATCGCAACAACTCGGCGACGTGGTGCTGGTGGACATTCCGCAGATGGAGCGGGCCACCCGCGGCAAGGCGCTGGACCTGTACGAGTGCGCGCCGGTGCGCCGCTTCGACTGCGCGGTTACCGGCACCGCCGACTATGCCGACATCGCCGGGGCTGACGTGGTGGTGCTTACCGCCGGCGTGCCGCGCAAGCCGGGAATGAGCCGCGACGACCTGGTCAAGACGAACGTCGCCATTGTGCGCAGCGTGAGCGAGCAGATCGCCGCGCACGCCCCGGACAGCATCGTGATCGTGGTCAGCAACCCGCTCGACGCGATGGTGTACACCGCCTGGAAGGTGACCGGCTTCCCCACTGGCCGCATTGTCGGCCAGGCGGGCTGCCTGGACATGGCGCGCTTCAAGGCGTTCATCGCCGAGGAGACCGGGTTCTCGGTGGAGGACATAGGCACCCTGCTGCTCGGCGGCCACGGCGATGACATGGTGCCGCTGCCACGCTTCACCAACATCAGCGGCATTCCGGTGACCGAGTTCATGAGCCGGGCGCGGCTCGACGAGCTGGTGGAGCGCGCCAAGCAGGGCGGCGGCGAGATCGTGGAACTGCTTGGCACCAGCGCCTATTACGCGCCGGCGGCGGCGGTCACCCAGATGGTGGAAGCGATCGTGCGCGACAAGAAGCGGATTCTGCCGTGTGCCGGCTATTGTGCCGGCCAGTACGGCATCGAAGGGCTGTTCGTGGGGGTGCCGTGCGTGCTCGGCGCCGGCGGCATGGAGCGCATTCTGGAGGTGCGCCTGGAGCGCGGCGAGCAGGAGCTGCTGACCTCCTCCGCCGCGCACGTGCGTGAGCTGGTGGAGGTCGTGAAGCGCCAGTACCCGGAGCTCGCCTGAGCATGGCCTCGCACTCCGCACAACCGGTAGCGCAGCCGCCGGCGGCCGCTGCCGTACGCCGCGAGAGCGACTCGATGGGAGCGGTGGAGGTGGTCGCCGACCGCCTGTGGGGCGCGCAGACGCAGCGCTCGCTGGACAACTTCCGCATCGGCGGCGAGCGCATGCCGCTGCAGGTGGTGCGCGCCTTCGGGGTGCTCAAGAGGGCGGCGGCACAGGTCAACCGCGAGTTGGGCCTGCTTGACGAGCGCCGCAGCGAGCTGATCGTGCAGGCCGCGGACGAGGTGATCGCCGGCGACTGGGACGACCACTTCCCGCTGGTGGTATGGCAGACCGGCAGCGGCACGCAGTCCAACATGAACGTGAACGAGGTGCTGTCCAACCGCGCCATCGCGCTCGCCGGCGGCGTGCTTGGCAGCAAGGAGCCGGTGCACCCCAACGACCACGTCAACCTGTCGCAGTCCTCCAACGACACCTTCCCCACCGCCATGCACGTCGCCGCGGTCAGCGCGCTGCACGAACGCCTGCTGCCGGCGCTGCGCCACCTGCACGCGGCGCTGGACGCCAAGAGCCGCGAGTTCGCCGACGTGGTCAAGATCGGGCGCACCCACCTGATGGACGCCGTGCCGCTCACCCTCGGCCAGGAGTTTTCCGGCTACGCGGTGCAGGTGGAGCGCGGCGCCGGGCGGGTGGCGGCCACCGTGCCGGCGCTGCTGGAACTGGCGCTCGGCGGCACCGCGGTCGGTACCGGCCTCAACAGCCATCCTCGCTTCGCGGCGCGGGTCGCCGAGGTGATCGCGGAGCTGACCGGCTATCCGTTCGTCACCGCTCCCAACAAGTTCGAGGCGTTGGCGGCGCACGACGCGGTGGTGACCGCCAGCGGCGCCCTGAAGACGGTGGCCGGGGCCCTGATGAAGGTGGCCAACGACGTACGCTGGCTGGCGTCGGGACCGCGCAGCGGCATCGGCGAGCTGACCATCCCGCCCAACGAGCCGGGCAGCTCCATCATGCCGGGCAAGGTCAACCCGACCCAGGCGGAGGCGCTGACCATGGTGGCGGTGCAGGTGATGGGCAACGACGCCGCCATCGGATTCGCCGGCGCCTCCGGCAACTTCGAGCTCAACGTCTACAAGCCGGTGCTGATCTACAACCTGCTGCAATCGATCGGCCTGCTGGCCGACGCCGCGGACAGCTTCCGGCGCCACTGCGTGGCCGGCATCGGCGCCGACCGCGGGCGAATCGCGGCATTGGTGGAACAGTCGCTCATGCTGGTCACCGCGCTGGCGCCGCACATCGGCTACGACCGGGCGGCGGAAATCGCCAAGCACGCCCACGCCTCCGGCGGCACGCTGCGGGAGGCTGCCCTGGAACTCGGCCACGTTTCGGCGCAGCAGTTCGACGACTGGATCCGCCCCGAGCGGATGACGCGCTCCGGAGACTAAAGGAGGGCGGCGGCGATGGCGGCGATTCAGCGGTTGCGGGAGGACGTGGCGGAACTGGCCCATGCCGAGGGCCGCAAGCCGGGAACCCTGGGCCACCGGCGCGCCGAGCACTACCTGGTGGAGCGTCTGCTTACCGTCGGCATGTCGCCCTACCGCGGCGACGAGTTCCGGTTGCCGTTCGAGATCCCGCGGGAGCTGCGCCGCGACGGGGTGACCGAGGGCATGAACCTGGTCGCGGTGGCGCGGGGAACCAACCGCGACGCCGCCCCCCTGCTGCTCGGCGCCCACTACGACAGCCTGCTGGAGGCGCCCTGTGCCGACGACAACGCCGCGGCGGTAGCGATCGTGCTGGAGGTGGCGCTGGAGCTGGTCGCCCGCCCGCTGACGCGGGACGTGGTGGTGGCCCTGTTCGACACCGAGGAGGCGCCGTACGCCGGCACCCCGGGCATGGGCAGCACCTACTTCCACGACCGCCAGATGGACAGCCGCGGCGTCGCCTGCGCGCTGATCCAGGACCTGACCGGCCACAACGTGTCGTGGCAAGCCGGCGGCAAGAAGCGGCGGCTCCCGCGCATGAGCGGGTTGTTGTTCATGACCGGGGCGGAGTCGCACGCCGAGCTCGCACCCGCGGTTGCCGCCTGCCGGCGGCCGTGGCGGCTGCCGCTGGTCGCCGTGCTCAACCGCTACATCGGCGATGTCAGCGACCACCGGGCGTTTCGCCGTGCCGGCAAGCCGTACCTGTTCTTCTCCTGCGGGCGCTGGGAGCACTACCACCGGGAGACCGATACCCCGCAGCGGCTCAACTACCGCAAGATGCGCCGCATCGCCCGCTTCCTGACCACGCTGCTCGCGCGCCTCGATGCGTTGCCGTTCGACGCCGGCGGCGAACCGGTCGACACCACCGCCTTCGAGGTGAGCAGTCTGCGTTCCGCGTTCGGCCCGTGGCTGCCGCTGGTGCGCCGCGTGCTGAAGCTCGGCAAGATCGAATCGCGCGCGGACATCGATCGCATCGCCGGCGCCCTGATCAAGTCCGGGCTCTGACCGCCCCGGCACAAGCCGTTTGCTCCCTGCAAACATGCTGGTCTGGAATCCGCGGCCCGGCCGCGCTACGGTGACGACATGATGGCAGAGCCGGACCGGACCGAACGCTCCTGGGTGGATTCGATTCCGCGCTACGTGGACGTTGTGCAGCGAATTGTCGTGATCCTGGTCCTGCTGCTGGTCGTGGCACTGCTCGGGGTCATGATCGCGCGGCTCGGGTGGCAACTCGCGGTGGAACTGCTCGGCACGCCCATCGCGCAACTGACCTCGGACCAGTTCCTGGGCCTGCTCAGCTTCATGCTGCTGGTATTGATAGGCGTGGAGCTGGTGGAGGCGGTGCAGTTGTTCCTTGCCGACCATCACGTGCACGTCGAATTCCTGATCCTGATTGCCTTGACCGCGATCTGCCGCAAGATCCTGATCCTGGAACCCACCAAGGAGCCCGCGTTCACCCTGGTCGGCATCGCCGCCCTGGTGGTCGCCCTCGCCGGCGCCTACTTCCTGATCCGCGGCCGCCTCCCCAAGAGCGGCTACTGAGCGGCCCGGCGGAACCGTCGAACCGTCGAACCGTCGATCGTCCTGGTCAGCGCGTAAGGCGCGCGGCGAGGTACTCGCGGTTGAGGCGGGCGATGTTGGCGAACGAAATCTCCTTGGGACAGTCGCCCTCGCACTCGCGCTCGTTGGTGCAGTTGCCGAAGCCTTCTCCGTCCATCGCCTCCACCATGGCGGCGGCGCGGCGGCGGCGCTCCGGGGCGCCCTGCGGCAGCAGCGCGAGCTGCGTGACCTTGGCGCCGGCGAACAGCATGGCGGCGGCGTTCTTGCAGGCGGCGACGCACGCGCCGCAGCCGATGCAGGCGGCGGCGTCCATCGCCCGGTCGGCGTCGGCGCGCGCTACCGGCAGGGAGTTGGCCTCCGGCGCGCTGCCGGTGTTGACGGAGACGAAGCCGCCGGCGGCGATTACGCGGTCGAACGCGGAGCGGTCCACCACCAGGTCCTTGATCAACGGAAAGGCGCGCGCCCGCCACGGCTCGAGCACGATGCGCTCGCCGTCCTGGAAGTGGCGCAGGTGGAGCTGGCACACGGTCACCCCGCGCAACGGCCCGTGCGCGCGCCCATTGATCAGGAATCCGCAGCTCCCGCAGATCCCTTCCCGGCAATCGTGCTCGAACGCCACCGGCTCCTCGCCGGCGCGCTCCAGGCGCTCGTTGAGCACGTCGAGCAGCTCCAGGAACGACATGTCGGGCACCGCCTCGGCCATCTCGTAGCTCACGAAGCCGCCATCCGCCTCGGGACCCGATTGCCGCCACACTTCCAGATGCAATGTCATGCCGCCGCCCCCATCGCTCGTGCCATTGCCGCTCGCAACGTCACTTGTAGCTGCGCACCGTGGGGTGCACCTCCTCGAAATCCAACTGCTCGCGGTGCAGGGCGGCCGGCTCGCCCACGCCGCGGTGTTCCCAGGCCGCCACGTAGGCGTAGTCGGCGTCGTTGCGCAGCGCCTCGTTGTCCTCCGACTGGTACTCTTCGCGAAAGTGCGAGCCGCACGACTCGCCGCGCGCCAGCGCGTCGCCGATCACCACCTCGGCGAACTCCAGGAAATCGGCCACCCGCCCGGCGCGCTCCAGCGGCTGGTTCAGGTCGCCGCCCGAGCCGGGCACGTTCACCTCGCGCCAGAACCGCTCGCGCAGCTCCGGGATCTTGCCGGCCGCCTCGCGCAGCCCGTCGGCGTTGCGCGACATCCCGCAGCGGTCCCACATGATGCGCCCGAGCTCGCGGTGGAAGTGGTCCACCGGCTGGTTGCCCGACACCGCGAGCAGCTTGCCGGTGCGCTCGGCGGCGTCACGCTCGGCGTCCCGGAAGGCGGCGTGGCCGGTATCGGCCGTCTTCGGCCCGCCCGCGGCGAGGTAGCTGCCGATGGTGGCCGGCAGCACGAAGTAGCCGTCCGCGAGCCCCTGCATCAGGGCGCTGGCGCCGAGCCGGTTGGCGCCGTGATCGGAGAAGTTGGCCTCGCCGAGCACGAACAGCCCCGGCACCGTGCTCATCAGGTTGTAGTCCACCCACAGCCCGCCCATGGTGTAGTGCACGGCGGGGTAGATGCGCATCGGCGTCTCGTAGGCGTCCTCGCCGGTGATCTGCTCGTACATCTGGAACAGGTTGCCGTACTTCTGCTCGATGGCGGTGCGCCCGATTCGGTCGATCGCGTCGCGCAGGTCCAGGTACACCGCCTGGCCGGTGGCGCCCACCCCGTAGCCGCGGTCGCACACCTCCTTGGCGGCGCGCGAGGCGACGTCGCGCGGCACCAGGTTGCCGAACGCCGGGTAGCGCTCCTCCAGGTAGTAGTTGCGCTCCGCCTCGGGAATGCCGGCCGGTGCACGCGCGTCGCCCTGCGTCCGCGGCACCCACACGCGCCCGTCGTTGCGCAGACTCTCGCTCATCAGGGTGAGCTTGGACTGGTGCTCGCCCGATACCGGGATGCAGGTGGGGTGAATCTGCACGAAGCACGGGTTGGCGAACAGCGCGCCGCGCTTGTGCGCGCGCCAGGTGGCGGTGACGTTGCTCGCCTTGGCGTTGGTGGACAGGTAGTACAGGTTGCCGTAGCCGCCGGTGGCCAGCACCACCGCGTCGGCAGCGTGCGAGTGCAGCCGCCCGGTCACCAGGTCGCGGGTCACGATGCCGCGCGCGGCGCCGTCGATCACCACCAGCTCCAGCATCTCGTGGCGCGGGTGCATCTGCACGTTGCCGAGGCCGATTTGCCGGCTCAGGGCGCTGTAGGCGCCGAGCAGGAGCTGCTGGCCGGTCTGGCCGCGCGCGTAGAAGGTGCGCGACACCTGCGCGCCGCCGAACGAGCGGTTGGCGAGCAGGCCGCTGTACTCGCGCGCGAACGGCACCCCCTGCGCCACGCACTGGTCGATGATGGCGTTGCTGACCTCGGCCAGCCGGTACACGTTGGCCTCGCGCGAGCGGTAGTCGCCGCCCTTGATGGTGTCGTAGAACAGCCGGTACACGGAGTCGCCGTCGTTCGGGTAGTTCTTGGCCGCGTTGATGCCGCCCTGGGCGGCGATGCTGTGCGCGCGGCGCGGGCTGTCCTGGATGCAGAAGCAGCGCACCCCGTAGCCAAGCTCGGCCAGCGAGGCGGCGGCGGAGGCGCCGGCCAGGCCGCTGCCCACCACGATGATCGAGTAGTGGCGCTTGTTGGCCGGGTTGACCAGGGTCACGTCGAACCGGTGGCGCGACCACTTTTCCGCCAGCGCACCGCCGGGAACGTTGCCGTCCAGGGAGATCGCGGCCATCAGGCGAGGCTCCGGGCGAAGAACGCGATCGGCATGGAGGCGAACGCGGCGGCGAACCCCACCGCCAGCACCAGTCCCACCCCGCGCAACAGCGGCGTGTAGCGCTGGTGCTCGATGCCGAGGGTGCGCAGCGCGCTCAGAAAACCGTGCGCCAGGTGCAGACCGAGCAGGATCATGGCGATCACGTAGAGCGCCGCGTAGCCGGGCAGCGCGAACGTTTCGGTCACCACCCGGTACAGCGACTCGCCCGCGGCCGCACGCCCGAAGCGGGCCTCGTAGAAGAAGTTGCGCAGGTGCACGACGATGAAGATGAACACCACGCTGCCGGATACGATCATGCTGCGCGAGGCCAGGGTGCTGAAGCCGGCACGCCGCTTCACGCGGTAGCGCTGCGGGCGCGCGCGCCGGTTGCGGATGGTCAACTGTACGCCGCTTGCCGCGTGGGCGACGATCGCCAGGAACAGCACCACCTCCACGATGCGGATCAACGCGCTGCCGGAGATCGCCTCGGCATGGTGGTTGAACGCTTCCTCACCCACGTACAGGTACAGGTTGCCGTACAGATGCACGGCCAGGAACAGCACCAGGAACAAACCGGTGAGCGCCATCAGCACCTTCTTGCCGATGGAGGTGGAAAGCAGGTCGAGCAACCAACGCATTGCCAAGCAGATGCGCGTAATGTACCCCATGCGCACAGAGCCGCGCCAGTGGGCGGACGCCGGGGATGGCGGGGGATAGCCGGGATGCCGGGGACCCGGTGGGTGCGAGCGAGGCACGATGATGGTATCCTGCGTTACTGTGCGTCGGAGCCGGCAGACAGCCCCACCCGCATCGCGCCCGCGGCGAAATCCCTTGCCCCGGCCGCGCGCATCCGCCGCGCAGGCGCTGCTCGCAACGGTGCTGACCGCCCTGATCCTCGGCGCGTGCACGGCGGCCATCGAAGCCGGCGATGCTCCCTCCGACACCGGAGCCGCCGAGGAAGAAACCGGGGCCGGCGTCGGCGGCGCGCAGCCCGAAACCGGCGACCACCCGCCCGGCTCGGACGACGCCGCGGGCGCACCGGGAGTGACTCCTCCCGGCACCGGCGAAGACCAACCCGGCACGGTCGACCCGCCCGATCCGGTCATGGTGAGGCTGTCCTCGCTCGTGGTGTCCGGCGGCGACGGCGCCATGTATCCGGCGTTCGCGGACGACATACTGCACTACGCGCTGTACTGCAGCGAATCGCCCACGCTCAGCGTCGCGGCGGAGACCGAGCACGACGGCGCGCACCTGACCCTGCTGCGCGCCGACAGCGCCGACAATACGGAAACCGCGGTCTCCGCCACCGGCGCCCTGAGTGCGAGCGTCACGGTGGACGAAGACCACGACCTCGCAATCGAGGTCAGCGCCGGCGGCGAAACCGCCATCTACGTCGTGCACTGCCTGCCCGCGGCTTTCCCGGCCGTCAACGTTACCAAGACCGACCAGGTCAAGGACGGGCTGCTGCTCATGACGCCAACCTACGGCGGGTACCATGACCGCATCACCTACCTGGCGGTACTCGACAACAACGGCGTGCCGCGCTTTCACCGCCTGCTTACCGACGCCAACTTCTGGGCGATGAACTTCCAGTATCACGGCGGCGGACGCTTTTCGGTTTCCCGGCGGCCGCTGCTGAACGTTGCCGACTCCGCATTCGGCAACTGGCAGATCGACCTGCTCAATGACGAGCTCGAGGTGACGTCGACCGTGACCACGGTGTCACCGCTGTCGCAGACCGACGGGCACGACTTTCAGGTCGCCGGGGATGAACACGATGAACGGTACGTGTTGCTGTCCTACTACGACGACGAACTGCGCGACTTCAGCGAGTATGGTGGATCGGCGTCACAGCGTACCCGCGACTCGGTGATCCAGCGCAGGACGGTGGCGGGAGAGTCGCAATTCACGTGGAATTCCTGGGACCATCGAGATGTGCTCCAGGTAGGCAATGACTGCAGGGTGGGCGAATACCCCGATACCTACGCGCACCTCAATGGGCTGCAGTTGCTCCCGGATGGCGACTTCGTGGCGTCGTTCCGCGGCTGTTCCCAGGTCCTGCGCATCGACGGCTCGACCGGCGCCGTGGAGTGGAAGCTCGGCGGCACCGCTCCGGCCGCGGACTCCGGTGCAGAGTTCCTGGAGATGGTGGACAATCCGGACGTCATCGAGGAATTCTGTGGACAGCACCACGTCACGCTGACCTCCTCCGAAACCGTCGTGATGTACGACAACGGCGTCCAGTGCATCGGCACCAGAAAGAACAGCGCGCCATTCTCGCGCGCCGTGGAGTACGACATTTCCTCCGGCACCCATGCGGTGTACAAGCGCGAATACCGTGCGCCTGACGGCCAGGGCTACTTCCCCTACCGCGGCGGAGTACACGTGCTGGACGCCTTCGGCGGCAAGGTGCACTGGCTGATCAACTGGGGTGGCAGCGCATCCGACCGAACCGCCACGGTGGACAATACGATCGCGGTGAGCGAAGTCGACCCGGATACCGGCACCGCGCACATGGAGGTGACCATGTTCAAGGACTCCCTCGATGCCTGGAGCTACCGGGTCTACCGGGTGCCCGAGGCTGCGCTTGATCTCCCTCTGAATCTGCCCTAGGAGCCTGTCGGATTCCGGCAGCTCCCAGGCAAGGCCGGTTGGGCCGAAAGCGGCCGCAGGCGGCGGTTTCGGGGCGCCAGCAGCCCGTGGTGGCGGCCGCGGCCGAGCCTGACTACGAGCTGGCCTGCTGCTCGGGGTGGCCGGGGCCGCGACGTTGGCGTGCCGTTTGCGGCTTGATGCGTTGCCGCACTTCGGGAAGGAACGTACGGCTCACCGGTACTTCGTGGTCGCCGGTCAGGTGCAACAGCGTCCGGCGGTCACGGCGCACGACGTATCTGACGTGGTTGTGCGCCACCCAGTAGGAGCGATGGATCTGCATGCCTCTGCTGCCGAGTTCGCGGACCGCATCCATGAGGCGCTGCAGGATAACGCCGGACCCGTGCGTAGTAACCACCTCCAGGTAATGGCCGGAAACCTTGAGATAGACCACGTCCCTGCCGAGGTGCGCCGGAAGCCGGTCCAGGAAACCGGCAGGCGGCGGCTCTGCCGGCTCGGTCGGCTCTGCCGGCCCTGCCGGCTCTGTCGGCACTGCCGGCCCTGTCGGCACTTCCGGCTCTGTCGCAGACGCCGTCTTGGACAGCGTCTCGTGGGTACCGCCTTCATGCGGTACGTGCCGCGGCGGATGCTCTGTGACAACCGGCACCGAGGGTGCCGCGGGTTGCGCCGTGGCGCCAGCGCCGCGACCCGGCGACGGCGCGGGCGCCCCCAACGCCGTGTCCCGCCGCCAGGAGGACTCGCTGCCGGCAGGCAACTGATTCCCGCTCATGCGCAACTGCAGGACCCAGTACACAAGCGCCGTCGAGGCGAGGATGTTCACAGCGCAGATCAGGTAGGTCGCCGGCAGCTCAGCGAGCGGCCGCGGGGTGCCGTGGAACAATCCGTACACCCCGTAGGCGATGGCTCCGCAGGGCACCGCCATGACCATGCTGTACACGGCCAGCGCCAACATCATCCGCACGTTCGATTGGAACCGCGCAAGAAACAGCGTCAGCACTATCGCCGGATAGCAGATAAGCAGACCCAGAACACCGATCACGACGCAGTAGGCAAGACGGCCGTTCCAATTCAGCGTGTTCCGGGTGTCGAAAGGTCCAACGAATGTATAGAGGACAATCATGCTCATGGTGATGCCCAGTGCCAGCATCAACATGGGCGGTGTTACAAACTCACGGTACGCGAACCGCATCGCGGGTTTCGCTTCAGTCACCCCTTCGTCGGCGTATTCCACAGATTCGTCCAGCTATGTTCAGGTGCCGGCGAGTGTAGCCCACCGATCATCGAACATCAGCGCAGTTCGGGAAAGCTAGGTCCATTCAAGGATTCTATTTCGTCATTACAGGAAAATGCGTGCATTTCGGGCACCATCAAAATTCGTATCGGGTGTCACTTTACGTGACTTCATTGGCGCCAGTCATGTCGCGCCAGCGCCCCACGGCCAACTCAACGACGTTGGTGAACAGTACCGCGCCCGGCTCGGACTGTCTATCCGGAATGCGGCGCGGGAGGCTGTGCGCCCTGCCGGGCACGTGCCGCTGCGCCCGGAACCCGGCACCGTCTCCGGCGTGCTGGCCGCACGATCTGTTTCAGCGTAGATTGAGCCAGTAACATGGTTACCAAGGATCAGGTACTGGGCGCGTTGTCGCAGATCGTCGACCCCGATCTTGGGCGCGACATCGTGGCGCTCGGTTTCATCACCCGTCTGGAAATCGAGGACGGGCACGTGCTGGTGGAGATTCGCATCACCACACCCGCGTGCCCGGTGCGCGACCAGTTCAAGTCGGAGGCGGAACGCTTGGTGGGAGCGTTGCCGGGGACCAGATCGGTCACCGTGACCATCACCAGCGCGCCACAGCCGGCCGCGGCCGCCCGATCCGCCGCCCGGCGGCCGGGAGCCGCCCGGGAGAGCGGACTCGACCGGGTGGGAGCGTTGATTGCGGTCGCCTCCTGCAAGGGCGGGGTGGGCAAGTCCACCGTGGCGGCGGCGCTGGCCTGCGAGCTCGCGCGGCGCGGCCATCGCGTCGGGTTGCTGGACACCGACATCTTCGGACCATCCATTCCGACCCTGTTCGACTGCCGCGACCTGGACCTGCAGGCGGGTCCCGGCAACACGCTGCTGCCGGCCCAGGTCGGCGCGGTCGGCGCGCTCAAGCTGATGTCGTTCGGGTTCTGGCTCGGCGACGCGCCGGCGGTGATGCGCGGACCGATGGTCACCAATTACATCCAGCAACTGCTGCACGGCGTGCAGTGGGGCGCGTTGGACTACCTGTTCCTCGATCTGCCGCCCGGCACCGGTGACATTCAGCTCACCATTACCCAGGCGGTGCAACTGAACGGCGCCGTCGTGGTGACCACGCCGCAGCCGCTGGCGCTCGCCGACGTCGGCAAGGGCATCGTGATGTTCGACAAGGTGAGCGTGCCGGTGCTCGGCGTGGTGGAGAACATGGCATGGTTCGAAGCCGGCGGTGAACGTCACCCCGTGTTCGGCAGCGACGGCGTCCGGCAGCTCCAGGAGCGGTTCGGCGTGGAGCTGCTCGGCCGGCTGCCGCTCGACCCGCAGCGCTACGGACGCACCTTCGGCGGCGAGTTCGATCTGCCGGAGGTCGCGGCCGCCGCCGACCGCATGGTGCGCGCCCTCGGCAAGGCATCGGTGGCGCAGGAGAGCATCGGCGTCGAACACGATGACCGCTGCATCACCCTGCGATGGGCCGACGGCAAGACGGTCTCGGTCGCCAACCGCGAGTTGCGCTCAAGTTGCCGGTGCGCCCATTGCGTCAACGAGTACACCGGCGAGCGTACCGCCGACCCGGCGGCCATCGCGGCGGACATCCGGGCAAAGGAGGTGCGGACCGTCGGCAACTACGCCCTGTCGATCACTTGGAGCGACGGCCACAGCACCGGCTTGTTCCCCTACTCCACCATTGAGCGCCTGGCCGCGGCCGCCGTCGCATGAGCCACAGTCTGCGCATCTGCGTCGGCCCCACCTGCGGCGTCAACTTCTCGAGCGACCTGCTCGCCGAAACGGAGGACCGTCCGCGCTCCGACCTGACCGTGGAGCGCTGCGGCTGCCTCGGACACTGCGAAGAGGGACCCAACCTGCTGCTCAACGGCACCGTGTACGTGGACATGACGCCGGACCGGCTGCGCGACCTGGTGGGCGCCCTGCCGTCGCTGCCGGTCGGCCTGGAGGTAACAGGATGACAGAATCGCAGACCCTGGTGCGGGAGATCGGCACCGAACTGCGCGCCCGGCAGCCGCTGCCGCCGCTGTGCCCGGCAGCGCCGTGGAGCCAGGACCTGAGCCGGCGCATCGCCGCGGCCGACCTGCCGCCGGCGGCGGCAAGCGCCCTGCTGCTGTGGAACGACGACCTCGACGCGTCTCACACCCTGTCGCAGGCCTTGCCGGACGCGTTCGGAAGCTGGCTGCACGGCACCATGCACCGCCGCGAGGGAGACTTTCCCAACAGCAAGTACTGGTTCCGGAGGGTGGGGAGGACACACCCCGGCTTCGCGCACATGACGCGGCGCGCCGGCGCGGTGCTCGCCGAGGCGGGCGGCACGCCGGAGTCAGGACTTGTCGCGCTCACCGAACGCTGGGATCCGTTCGCGTTCGTGGACCTGTGCGCGACTGCCTCGCGCCACCGATCGGCTTCCGTGGCCGTGCTCGAGTCCCTGCAGGCCGCCGAACTGGAGCTACTCGCCGAACTGGCCACGTAACGCCCGTCCGGCACGGCGGGCCGGGCAGCGGTGCTCGCTCAACCGGTGCCGTGTTCGACCAATTACGGAAGCGTCAGTCCAGTACGGCGAGCATCTCCGCCACGGTGGTGAGCTTTTCGCGCGGTTTGCCGTGCGGCTTGCCGCGCGCCACCTCGGCGGCGTCGATCTTCTGCCAGTCGGCGTAGCTGACCACGCGAACGCCGCGCGAGCCGAGCAGATCCTGAATAGACCCGGTGTCCGGCGTAGCGCAGCCGGGCAGCGAGGGCAGATCCTCCAGCAGCTTCTGCACCGTCTCCACGCTGTCCGGCTTGTTGGTGCCGATCACCCCGGACGGGCCGCGCTTGATCCAGCCGGCAGCGTACATGCCCGGTACCGGCGCGCCATCGTCGACGATACGCCCCGCCTCGTTGGGAAACACCCCGCGCCGCGCCTCGAACGGCACGCCCGGGATCTCCACGCCGCGGTAGCCGACGCTGCGGAAGAACAGCCCGCACGCCATGGTGTCGGTCTCGCCGGTGCCCTCCGCCCACTGGTCGTTCGCCTCGCCAGCCAGCCGGTTGCGCTCCAGCACTAGCGACCGCACCCGGCCGTTGCCGGTCAGCTCGCGCGGGCTCCGGAAGAAGTGCACGACGATGCGGCGGCTCTTGCCGGCCGGCTGCAGGACGCGCAACTCCTCCAGTACCTTCCAGTTGCGGCCGGCGCCGATGTTGGCGCGGTCGTCCAGCTCCGCCTGGCTGGCCGGATTCAGCTCGAAGTCGCCGAGGTCGTTGAACACCAGGTCGCAGTCGGCGAGCTCGCCGAGCTCACGGATCTCCTTGTTGGTGAACGCCGCCTGCACCGGCCCGCGGCGCCCGATCATGTGCACTTCCTTCACCTTGCTCGTCGCGAGGGCGTCGAGCGCGTGGGCGGCGATATCGGTGTCCTTCAATTCGTCCACCGTCTTGGCGAGCACGCGCGTGACGTCGACGGCAACATTGCCCTGGCCGATCACCACCGCCACCTCCTGCGTCAGGTCGAAGGAGCGGTCGAGGTAGTCCGGATGGCCGTTGTACCAGCCCACGAACTCGGTCGCCGTGTGACTGCCGGGCAACTCGATGCCGGGAATGTTCAGGGTGCGGTCGGTCTCCGCCCCACAGGTAAAGATCACCGCGTCGTAGTGCGCGCGCAGCTCCTCCACGGTTACGTCGCTGCCCACGAGCACGTTCCCGAGGAAGCTGAACGCTGGCTGCTTGGCGGTGCGCTCGTAGATGCGGATGACGTTCTTGATCTTGGGATGATCGGGGGCGACCCCGCCGCGAACCAGGCCGAACGGCGTCGGCAGGCGGTCGTACATGTCGATGGCCACGTCCTGGTCGGCCTTGATCAGTGCGTCGGCCGCATAGAACCCGGAAGGTCCGCTGCCCACGATGGCGACCCGCGCGGGCCGTCCTGAAATGGTACTCATACTGTCTCCTGAGGGAAGTGCACATCTCGGCGCCTGCGCCGGGCCTCTGGCCGCGGGGCGCTCATCGACGCTACTTTCCCATCATATGTTGGTGCGTGCGGCTGTCAACCGCCGGGGGCCGCCCCCGTGCTGATTGCCGGCAAGATACTGCAGGCGGCGGCGCTCGCCTACCTGGGGGTGAGCTACGTGATCACGCTGCCGGCCACGCCGCGCGGCCGCGATCTGGCCATCGCCGCCGGCGTGTTCCTGCTCGGCTGGTTCCTGGTGCGCGGCGGCAAGGGCGGCGGCTGATGGCCGTGCCACCGCAACCGGATGCCGGTCCGGAGCGGCCCGCCGAAGACGCGCCGGCGCGAGCGCCCGCCCGCACCATCCTGAAATTCGACAGCGGGCGGCGCGCGTTCACCAGGGCGATCGCCATCCTGGCGGTCAGCGCCGGCGGACTGCTGGCGTTCGCCGTCTACTTCTTCTGGAATCTGCTGTAGCCGCGTCTCCGGGATCAGCGGTCCGGGTTTGTGTCGGGCGGCTCCGGATGATCGCGACCGCCAAGGCCGGTCATCTCCACCACCAGCGCCGTCATGTCGCGAAAGGCCAGGTGCTCGCGCCACATGACGTAGTGGAAGTGCAGGAACGCCACCGCCACCAGCGTGCCGTGCAGGAAGCGCGGCACGGCACGCGCCGCCACCGCGCCGCCAAGTATCGCCTGGGTCAGGAACAGCAGGATGTTGAGGTAGATCTGCCCCGACACCGCTCCGCGGATGTGCCGCGCGCGCGCCACCAACCGGGCAGCCGTCCCGTCGGGATCGGCCCGCGCGTCGGCCTCCAGGTACTCGCGGATGTTGGTGCCGGTACCGACGAAGAAGAAGATGATCAGCGTCTCGGTGAAGAAGTAGATGATGGCGGTCAGAAACGAAAACGTGGGGTGCGGCGCGCCGAGCACGGCAAACCCGAAAATGCCCTGCAGGCCGGCGAGCACGAACAGCACGTACGTGAGTGCGGCCATCAGGTAGCACGCGTACATGAACAACCACATGGGTTTGCGCGCTACCTCCGGTTACGGGATTGTCGGGGGCGGTCCGCGCCGCCGGCGGACCGCTGTCGCGGGATCCTAACCCTCGACCGTAATGCCGTACTGTTCCTCGAATTGCGCCGTTGGTAGCATGCGGATGGCATCCCAGGTGAGCTGGGTGCACACGCGCGCGCAGATCTGGCAGCCGATGCACTCGTTGAAGCGGATCTGCACCGGCGGAATGGGGCGGTTGTCATACACGTCCGTATCGACCGGGCTGATACAGTCGACCGGACAGAACGGTACGCACACCTGGCAACCGGTACAGTTGTCTTCGTCCACCACGGCCATGAGCTTCGGCTTGCGCCGCTTGGTCTGCATCGCCTTGGGAAGCTCGGGGATCGACTTGTAGAAATTCTGTGCCGTCTTGGCCATGTCGTTCCGGTTACCTCGCGAACCGTGTGCCGCCCGCCTGCCGGGCAGCCGCCCTACCTGAAGTATTCGGCGTTGATCTCGATGAAGTGTGCCCACTTGTCGGGCACTTCGCTCTCCTCGTAGATCGCATCGACCGGACACTCGGGCACGCAGGCCGCGCAGTCGATGCACTCGTCGGGGTCGATATAGAGCTGCTTGTCCGCCGGGTCGTCGAAACCTTCCGCCGGATGGATGCAGTCCACCGGGCACACCTCGACGCACGAGGTGTCGCAGGTGCCAATGCACGGCTCTGTGATGATGTACGCCATGAGTGAGGTAAACCTACTGATCGGCGGCCGTTTGTCAAGAGGTATTCGCGCGCTCCGGAATCGGGCCGACGTACCGGGCGCGGGGGCGCAGCAGCCCACCGGTTCGATACTGTTCGAGCGCGTGCGCGATCCAGCCCGCGGTGCGGGCGACAATGAACAGGGCCTCCGAGGCGCCGGCAGGCAAGCCGAGTACGGCGGCGAGCACCGCCAGCGGCAGGTCGACGTTTACCGGGGCGTCGGTCACCATCTCCTGTACCGCTTCGGCCAGCGCTTCCGCTGTCTGCATGGCCGGGTGCCCGGGCGCGGCGGCGCGCAGGAGCTGCCACAGCGCCGCGGCGCGCGGGTCACGGGTACGATAGACCCGGTGTCCGAAGCCGGGCAGCGGCCGGTGCGACCGCAGGTACTCGCCCACCACCCGGCGCGCCCGCTGCGGGCGCGCCACCGCACGCAGCAGCTCACTCACCAGGATGCTCGCCTGACCATGCAGAGTACCGTGTGCGGCGGCAAGCCCGGCCAGCACCGCGTGGTAGGGGCTCGCGCGGCCCGACGCGGCCGTGCGCGCCGCCAAGGTGGAGACATTCAGTTCATGGTCGGCGAGCAGCACCAGAGCCGCTTCGATGAGCGCACCCGCCAGAGCCGGATCCGCCGCATGCCATACCCGAGCGCTTGAGGAGTTGATTGCGGCGGGTATCCCGGGCCACTCCGAGGCGCGCGCGCTGTGGCGCAAGGCGCGCGTTATCGAGCAGGTCGCGCTGCGGGTGCTCGCCGAACACCGCCCGGGCGCCCGCCTGCACACCAACGTCGAGTTCTACACCGCCCTCCTGCTGCGCGCCGTCGGCCTCGCGCCCGAGTGGTTCACGCCGACCTTCGCGGTGGCGCGCGTGGTGGGCTGGCTGGCGCATGCCATCGAGCAGCGCGACTCCAACGTGCTGCTGCGCCCGCGCGCGGTCTACCGCGGTCCGCGCGCCCGCCGCTGGCTTCCCCTCGAAGCCCGCTGACCGCAAGCCGGTTCGGTACCTCGCGAGCCGCGTCACCGTGGTGCCGCGCACGTCCTGACCCCGCGCACCGCGCGCCGATGCCCCGTCGCGCCACCCGACGAGGTGGCCGCGGCACCGCGCCGCCTTCCTCGCCGCTCCGGCCGGTTCCGTGCGCGGTGCCGCGGGCGTCCGTCTCCCGGGAGCGACCGGGACACAACCCGGAGCGGAATTGCGCATCGTCCGGTCGGCGGTGCACCATGGCGGCCATGCCGGATCAGCCGCGCCCCGCCGTGCACTGGTACTCGCATCCCGCCTGCCTGGACCACGACCCGGGACCGGGCCACCAGGAACGCCCACAGCGGCTGGCCGCCGTCACCGCCGCGATAGAGGGCGGCCGCTTGGCCGCCCGGTTGCGCCGATGCGAGCCGCGGCCGGCCCCTCGGGAGGCGCTGCTGCGCGTCCACGACGCCGCCTACGTGGACATGATCATGGCGCTACGCGGTACCAGCCGCCGCCTGGACGCGGACACCGCCGTCTCGCCCGGAAGCGTCGACGCAGCGCTGTTCGCCGCCGGCGCCGCACTGGAGGCCTCCGCCGCCGTGCTCGGTGGCCGCGCCCGCAGCGCGGTGTGCACGGTACGCCCGCCCGGCCACCACGCGGAACGCGGCCGCGCAATGGGATTCTGCCTGTTCAACAACGTGGCGGTCGCCGCCGCGGGCGCGCTCGCCGGCGCCCTGCCGCCGACTCTCCCCGGCGCCGCGGCCGGGTCAGCGCCCGACGCGGCTCTCGCCGCCGGCGCCGGGGCCGGTGCAGGCCGCTCACGGTTCGCCGCCACCGGGCCCGCGGCCGGCGGGGCGCCCGGCAACAGCGGCGTACCGCAATCCGCGTCCGATGGAACGCCCAACCGCCACGCCGGCCCGCTCTCCCGGCCCGCGGCGGCCGCGACCGCTCGGGTTTCGGCTCCGCTGCAGCGGGTGCTGATCTTCGATCCCGACGTCCACCACGGCAATGGCACGCAGCACATCTTCTACACCTCGGCCGCGGTGCACTACATCTCGATTCACCAGTATCCGTTCTATCCAGGAACCGGGGCGGCGCGCGAACGCGGCGCCGGGGCGGGGGCCGGCTTCACCCTGAACGTGCCGTTACCCGCCGGCTGCGGGGACGACGAGTACCTGGCCGCGACCGAACGCCTCGTCCTGCCGGAGATACGGACGTTCGCCCCGCAACTGGTCATCTTCTCGGCCGGCTTCGACGCCCACCGTCGCGATCCGCTCGGCATGATGCGCGTCACCACCGCCGGCTTCGTCGCCATGTACCGGCTGCTGCTCGACGAGCTGGACCGGAACCGGACCCCGCACCTGTTCGTGCTCGAAGGCGGCTACAGCCTGCCCGCGCTCGCCGACGGCGTGACCGCCGTGCTCACCGAGCTGGCCGGCCGCTATCCTGCCGGTCCACCGAACTCCACCGACCGAAACGGAGCTTGACACAAACTTTCTGGAATGATCATTATACCTCATGCGATATCGCGTGACGGTGCGCCGGAGGGGCACATGAGCAGCGCCGAACCGGTCGGGGAGCCCCGGCCGAGTACAGCCGCCCTGTCCATTCGGAGAGCCAAGGCGCAGCCCACCATGGCGAACGTCGTGGATGCGATCAGCGACATGCATGACGAGTTCTCGAGCGACATCGCGACCCTCAAGGCCGACGTTGCAGAACTCAAGGCCGGCATGGCAGCCCTCCAATCCGACGTAACAGCCCTCCAATCCGACGTAACAGCCCTCCAATCCGACGTAGCAGCCCTCCAAGCCAACGTAGCAGCCCTCCAATCCGACGTGGGCAAGCTGCTGCACCACTTCGGGCTGGCATCCGGCGGAACCCCGTAGGTCGGCACGGCTCACACTGCCGACCGGCGAGGACCCGCTACCAGCCGAACTCCGAGTAGGGCTGTCCGGCGAGAGCGCTGGTGATGGCTTGGCGCACGTAGGGCACCGTGTTGGCGGGTAGGGCGGCGGTCGGGAACCAGCGCAGGTCATCGCACTTGTGCGGCTCGCGGTTGACCGGCTCGCCGGACCACGCCTTGCATGAGAAATAGAAGCCGACACTCTCGCGGTCGGAGCGGCGGTGCATCACATGGCGTAACACCAGTGCCGAGGGGTCGATGGCGATGCCCGCCTCCTCGCGCGCCTCGCGCACCATGGCCGCCCGTACCGGCTCGTTGCCGTCGACGTGACCGGCCACCACGCCGTAGTTGCCATCCTCCCAGCCGGTCCGGTAGCGGCGCAGCAGCAGAATCCCGCGCTCGTCCATGAGCAGCAGGTACACTTCCGGCACCAGGCGAAACCGCTCCATCGCTGCCGCATCGTAGCACGTGTGGCGGCGATTGGCGGTTGATGGCCGCCCGCCAATACCGTAGATTAGCGCACGATGGACCCTGCGGATCAGGTGCCGGAAGTCTCCATTCCCGAACCACACCGACCCGGCGCCAACGGCACCGCCCCCGGGACGCCCGCCGGCGAGTCGGGGCAGCCGGAGCAGCGCTCGTTCATCAGCGTCATCATCCACTCGTTCTTCATCATCCCGTTCCTGATCGCGATCTTCGCGGGGCTGCTGGTGGTCACCTGGCGCATCCTCACCAACGAACCGCACTCGGTGTACGACTACGTGTCCGACGTAAAGGTGGGCGGTGCCACCAAGCGCTGGCAGGCGGCGTTCGAGCTGTCCAAGATCCTGGCCGACCCGGAGCGGGTGCCGGAGGAGCAGCGCTTCGTGGACGAGATGGTGGGCGTGTTCGACGCCTCCGAGCACGACGACCCGCGCGTACGCCAGTACCTCGCACAGGCCATGGCGCTCACCGGCAACCGGCAGTTCATCGCACCGATCGCCGGCGCCATCGCCGAGGAGTCGGAGGGCACGCGCTTCATGCTGCTGGTGGCGCTCGGCATGTTCGGCGAGCCGGCCGTGCTGCCGGCACTGTCGCCCTACCTGGGCGACCAGTCGGCGCGGGTCCGCTCCGGTGCCGCGACCGCCATGGGACTGGCGGGCAACCCGGCCGCGGTGGAGCCGCTCCAGCGCGCCCTGCACGATCCGGAGCCGGGGGTGAGCTGGGACGCCGCGCTGGCGCTGGCCCGGCTCGGCGACCTGAGCGGCAAGACGGTGCTGCTGCGCCTGCTTGACCGCAACCACCTCGCGCAGTTCGCCAACGTGGACGACCGCGACCAGAATCTGCTCATGGCGACGGTGATCGCGGCGGTCGCCCCGTTCGGCGACCCCGACTTCCAGGCCCGTATCGCCGAGTTGGCGCGCGATGATGTAAGTTTGGACGTGAGGCGAATTGCACAGCAGGTGACACATTGATTAAGGTGTATGCGCAGGGTGACCCCGCCGGGTCCGGCGCGCCGGACCGCGCGCGGGTGAACATCGCCCAGCGAGCCAACTTCACGAGTATGAGGACATGAACCAGGAAGACGCGAAGGCCCCGAACGCGCCGCAGACTCCGGATTCGGACGCCGAGGGTAAGCAGAAGCCGTCCGCTGCCCGTAAATCGGCGGCGCGCGCGGACCGCGATGCCGGCGGCGCGCCCGGACCGTCCGAGTCCGCGCAACCGGCCGCGGCGGCACCCGGCAAACCGGCGGCGAAAGCCCGCGCCCGCGCGGACGCCGGGCTGCTTGCTCTCGGGGCAGACGAGAATG
>JAPPGB010000160.1 GCA_028821475.1 Spirochaetaceae bacterium | reverse complement strand
CATCGTCTTCCCTGTCACGGAGTGACCGTACCGGCTCACGTGAATCGTGGCATGAAAAACCGCGGATCAGGTGCAGGTCGCCACGATGAGGCGGCGACGAGGCGGTGCGTGCCAGACCGCGGTTTCGTAGCGTGGGATAGTCCTGGTTCGGGAGACCGGCTGCTTGACCTGTCCGTCGCACGCCGCTGATACTGGCAAGCGGCGGACCGGTTGCGAGCCTTCGCCCGAAGCGCGTCCCTGGCTATCACATCCCATTTGCAGAGTGGCCCGAACAGGTCAGGAACGGTTATGTGTATGACCCGGAAGGTGCCGAGAAGCTCCTTGATGAGGCTGGCTACCCGCGCGGTGCGGACGGCATCAGGTTCAAGACGACCGTCAATCACTACGTTTCGTTCGACCTGAACTATCAACAAATAGCCGCCGAATACTGGCGTGCGATCGGCGTTGACGTAGAGATTGACGTAGCGGACGGTCCGACGCTTGCCGCTCGTAGAAAGGACCATACTTTTGAAGGTATGATTATTTTGATTGCGGCTCTCACCTGGTCGCCGACCGTAGCGCTAAAATTCTGGTACTCGGAAGGAGGATGGACGGAATCCAACATCCAAGACACGGATTATGACGCCATGTATGACGCCGCCCTGGCCGCTGCCAGCCCCGAGGAGCTGCAGAAGCTGGCTAAAGAGCTGGATATGTACGAGATAGAGAGGCACTGGCACCTATGGGGCCCCATGGTGCCCAATTTTATCGCCCACCAGCCTTGGGTCATCGGTTATAACGGCGAAGTCGATCTGGGCAGGATCAGTTACCCGATGATCTACGCCCGCCTCTGGATCGACAGCGAGCTGAAGGAAGAGATGGGTCATTAATTGCTGAGCTTGGCGGCAGAGGGAGCCGGGAGGCACACGCTTCCCGGCTCCCACACAAGATGTCATTGCGAGCAGCGTTAGCGACCAAGCAATCTCGTTGACGGCGGAAATCGCGATGAGGTGGGTCCCATGAGAGCCTATATCATCAGGCGATTATTGCTGATAATCCCCACCCTGCTGCTATTGACCATCCTGGTCTTTCTCTCGGTACCGACCAGTTGGGGCGAGACCTCTTGACCCGCCTCATCTTCGGGGCTCGTATTTCGTTGATGGTAGGTCTGGCAGCGACCACGGTCAATGTCGTGGTGGCTGTCCTGATAGGTGGCATTTCGGGATTCTTCGGCGGTAAAGTGGACCTGTCCGTGCAGAGATTTGTAGACGCCTGGATGTGTTTCCCGGGATTGCTCCTGTTGTTGACCATAATGTCCCTGGTGGGGCAGGGTCCGCTGCAGGTAATAGTGGTACTCGGGATAACCGGAGGAATCGGCGGCTCACGAGTAGTCCGAGGCGCTGTCATTGGGGTAAAGGAGAATGTCTATTTTCAGACGGCGGAGGCGATTGGCTGTACCAAACTGAGAACACTCATCAGGCATGTCCTGCCCAATATCATGCCTGTCGTAATCATCATATTCAGCATCAACATCGGCGGGGTGATCATCAGTGAGGCGTCCTTGAGCTTCCTCGGATTCGGACTGCCAGCGGACGTCCCTAGCTGAGGAGGCATGCTGAGCCGGGACGGGCGCGAGTTCATGGAGGTGGCGCCACGGTTGGCGCTCTGGCCTGGTCTTGCCCTGACTATTACCGTTTACAGTCTGAACATGTTCGGCGACGCCGTGAGGGACCTGCTGGACCCGAGGTCGCGTGGCGCAGGCGGGGTCAGGGGTCGTGTAGGTCGGCTCGGTGCTGATCCGTCAAAGAGAGCCATCAAGAGACGGCTCTTCCGGGTTTCGCGTGGGTAGCGCCGGTGGCCGGGTTGGCCGTCCCTCCTAGACGAGCTTGAACACGGGCACCGTGCCGCTGCCGTCGGCGAGCGCCTCGAACGCCACCTCGACCTCGCGACCGACCTGCTGGGTGCGCGCTGCGATCGCGGCGCAGGTCACATAGACGTCCGGACCGCCTCAATCGCAATCGGTCAACGCAGCACGGCCCCGTCCCACAGGCGGTGGAGGAAGTCCAACACCGGGAGCACCTGCACGTTCCCCCAGGTTGCCGGACGCTCGCCGCGATAGACCCCAAGAGCGGTGACCCGGTGGGCGCCCAACTCGTCGCCGACGCGCTGCAGGCCGCGATTGAAGCGGTTCTCCCAGCGGTTCCCCGCCTTGACCTCCACCGCCACGAACCCGGCGTTGGTCTCGCACAGCAGATCGACCTCGACCCCGTCATGGCTGCGCCAGAAGTGGAGCGGATAGCGCAGCCCGGCATAGGAGAGGTAGGCGCGCACCTCGCCGATCAGCAGGGTCTCCAGAAGCGGCCCCTGCTCCTCCAGCGACGGTGCGTAGGCCAACCGGCCGGAGAGCGCCCGCGCCACGCCGCAGTCGAACAGGTAGAACTTGGGATGCGCCACCTGCTTGGTGGCACGCTTGAGCTTCCAGGGAGTGAGCCACGAGCCGATCAGCGTGTCGCTGAGGATGTCGAAGTAGTTCTGGACCGTGGAGCGGGTTACGGCGGCGTCACGGGAGATGCTGGACAAGTTCGTGACCTGGCCGTTCTGCCGCGCGGCGATCTCAAGGAAGCGGCTGAAGCCGCCGACGTTCCTGGTCAACGCCTCGGCGCGGATCTCTTCCTGCAGATACGTGTCGGCATATGCGGAAAGGTAGGCCGCGGGGTCGGCGCCGGTGACGGCAAGGGGCAGCGTTCCGTAGACCAGGGCACGTTCGAGGTCGAGCTGAAACGCCATCTCGGCAGAACACAACGGAAACAGACGCTCGACCACAGCTCTGCCCGCCAGGAGATTCGATCCGCCCCGCCGGAGCTTGCGTGCGCTCGACCCGGACAGAATGAACCGGAGCCGCCTCGTCTCGATGAGGCGGTGGACTTCGTCGAGCAGTTCCGGCACTTTCTGGATCTCGTCGATCACGATCCAGTCGTCTGGCGAACTGGACTGGACCTCCCGGAACAGCATCTCCGGTTCGCGTCGCAGGCGCACCGCCTCGCGGGAGGACAACAGGTCGTAGATCGTGGCGTGCGCGAAGTGTTCCCGGATCCAGGTCGACTTGCCGGTACCGCGGGGTCCGAACAGGAAGCAGGAGCCCACCGGCTTCGTGAGCATTCTTGTATACATAGTTGTAATTTATGCCGGAAATCTGACATGTATCAATACATCTTTCTCGCCATCGTGGTGCCCGCGACGCCGCACCCTCCTACACGAGCTTGAACACCGGCACCGTGCCGCTCCCGTCGGCGAGCGCCTCGAACGCCACCTCGACCTCGCGACCGACTTTGATCTGATCGGCGTCGGTGTCGAGGTCGAGGTCGAGGTCGACGATGTTGGACTGCAGACGCACGCCCTCCGCCAGATCGATTTGCGCCAGGACCAGCGGCAGCCGTCCCTGGTGTCGAGGGTGGTACGGTCGGTGCAGCACGGCGTGGCTGAAGATCGTGCCGCGGCCGGAGGCGTCACGCCACTGCATGGCGCTTGAGCCGCACGCCTGGCAGCGCGTACGCAACGGCAACGCCCACGTGCCGCATGCGCGGCAGCGCTGGAGCCGGAGTTTGCCCTCGCGCGCAGCAGCGAAAAACGGTGCCGCCCCTACCGCCGCCGCCGATGCGCCCGGCGTCGACACAGCCGCCGTCTCCGCGGCCGCCACCGGCAACCAGGCTGATTCGGTCATGCCTTCGCCTCCGGCGACAGCAGCAACGTCGAGTGATGCTGCAGCGTGCCGCCGTTGCCGCTCACCAGAATGAGCTGGTTGGCCGCTTGCCGCTGGCCACCCTGTCCGCGGCCTTGAATGATCGCCTCCGAGATCGGCGTCATCCCCCACATGTAGTAGGAGGAAAGCTGCCCCCCGCCGGTGTTGGTCGGCAGTGAACCGCCGCGCCCGATGGCCCCCGACGCGGCGAACGGGCCGCCTTCGCCCTTGGCACAGAAGCCGTAGTCTTCGAGGGTGGTAATGACCGTGTAGGTGTAGCAGTCATAGAGCTGGCACTGGCTCACGTCGGCGAGCTGCGCGCCGGCCATCGCCAGCGCCTTCGGGCCCGACCGCTTGGCCGGCGACTCGGTCAGCGGATCGAAGCCCGCCCAACCCACGTCGTGGTGGTGAGCTTGTGCGAACCCACGGATGTAGACCGGTGGCTGCGCGCCATCGCGGGCCCGCTCGGCGGACGTCACGATCACCGCTACCCCGCCGTTGGAGACCAGGCAGCAATCGAGCACGTGAAAGGGTTCCACCACCCACGGCGATGCGTGGTAGCCGTACAGATCCAACGGCTCGCGCTTGGTCGCACGTTCGTTGAACGCGGCCCACTTGCGTTGCGCGATGGCGACCTGCCCCAACTGATCCTGCGTGGTGCCGTACAGATCCATGTGGCGGCGGGCGCCCGACGCATAGGCGGCAATCGGACCGGCCCAGCCGTACATCTGCCGCAAGCTGTCGAGTGCCGACATCGGCCGCCCGCCCGCATACGCAGCCCCGGCGCGCCGCCCTTCCTTCAACGGATCGTCGGCGAACACGCAGCAGACGACATTCGCCAGTCCGGCGTGCACCGCCATCGCCGCGTACTGGACCATCTGACCGGCGCTCGATCCGTAGCCCTGCATGAAGGTCAGCAGGTCGAGCTCCCGCAGCCCGAGCGCCCGCTGCAACGACACGTCGATTCCCTGCGTCACTCCCGCGTTGATGAGCAAGCCATCGAGCTGCGACTTGTCGAGCCCGGCATCCTCCAGCGCCAGGTAGACCGCCTCGACCGCGAAGTCCTCCGCGCTCCGATAGACCCGCCCCATCTCGGTCATGCCGAGCCCGCACACGGCCGTCGCGCCTTGCAGTGGATGTGATGTCGACCCGCGCATGCCCACCCAGTATAGCCTACCAGCCACCGAAGCTCAGGTTGGTCTCCTTGACCCGGCAACTGTCTCGGCATCGCGACGAGATTCGTAACCCGTCTCTAGCCACGTATTCCGTGTGCACGTATTTTGTGTCGATGAATATCACGTGTCGATGAATATCACATTGTCGGTGGATGAGCAGATCGTGGAGCGGGCTCGTACCACGGCTGCGGCGATGGGCATGAGTCTGAACCAGGCGGTGCGCAACTACCTCGGCGAGCTGGCCGGGCAGTCGTCGCCGGAAGCGGACATCGCCGAGATCGAACACCTGTCGCTGGTCGCGGGCGGCAATCGGCGCGGCTGGCGCTTCGACCGCGAGCATCTGCATAACACACGAAGTCCAATGGACTCGGCGCCTGCCGTCCCTGAGCAGCTACTGCAAGCGGGCGCGGCGACGCCTGGGGATGCCGCAGGGGACGCCGCGGGGCTCAGGCCGACCCTTTTAAGAGCGCTCGGGTTAATTGATGGGACGTTGATCGAGCAATTCGAGGGACAGG
>JAPPGB010000159.1 GCA_028821475.1 Spirochaetaceae bacterium | reverse complement strand
CTCCACGGCAGGCCGCCGCATCCGCTGCCGCCCCGGCCTCTTCGCCGGCGCCCGTGCCGGCGCCCGCGCCGGCAGCCGGCAGCGCCGCACCGGGCGACGTGGTGGCGCCGATGACCGGCACCATTCGCGAGGTCCGCACCTCGGTGGGCGCGGGCGTGACGGAGGGACAGGTGCTGTTCGTGATGGAGGCGATGAAGATGGACCTGGAGGTGCCGGTGGCGGTGGCGGGCACGGTGTCCGAGATCGCCGTGTCCGCAGGCGACAGCGTGGTAGAGGCGCAGATCCTCGCCCGCGTCTCGGGCTGACGGGCTTCTCACGTGGGGCTGTTCCGCCTGATCGGCGAGTTTCTCGCCAACACCGGCGTCGCCGGCTTCATCGCGCTCGAAGGCGACTGGTGGCGCCCGCTGGTGATGCTGGCCGTGGGCGGCCTGCTGATCTACCTGGCCATCGCCAAGGAATACGAGCCTCTGCTGCTGATCCCGATCGGGTTCGCCTGCATCCTGGTCAACCTGCCGCTCACCGAGCTGTTCCACACCGAGGAGCAGCTCCTCGGCGGGGCCGAGCGCGGCCTGCTGGACTACATATTCACCGGCCTCGCCACCGGCGTGTTTCCGCCGCTGATCTTCCTCGGCCTGGGCGCGATGACCGACTTCAGCCCGCTGCTGGCCAAGCCGCAGACCTTCCTGCTCGGCGCGGCGGCGCAGTTCGGCATCTTCGGCACCCTGCTGGCCGCGCAGGCCATGGGGTTCACTTTCAATGAGGCAGCCTCGATCGCCATCATCGGCGGCGCCGACGGCCCGACCGCGATCTTCCTCACCTCACGGCTCGCCGACCACCTGCTCGGCGCGGTGGCGGTGGCCGCCTA
The DNA here is from genome assembly GCA_028821475.1 of Spirochaetaceae bacterium. GTDB lineage: Bacteria > Spirochaetota > Spirochaetia > SZUA-6 > Bin103 > Bin103. Next base: position 6,210 of record JAPPGB010000159.1, on the reverse strand, counting down.
CTCCTACATGGCGCTGGTGCCGATCATCCAGCCGCCGATCATCCGCCTGCTGACCACCAGGAAGGAGCGCTCGGTGGTGATGTCGGAGGTGCGTCCGGTGCCGCGCTGGGTCCGCATCATGTTCCCGATTGCGATTACTCTCACCGCCGCGCTGCTGGTGCCGCCCTCGACGCCGCTGATCGGCATGCTGATGTTCGGCAACCTGCTGCGCGAGGCGGGCGTGGTCGACCGGCTGTCCAAGGCGGCCCAGAACGAGCTGACCAACATCATCACCATCTTCCTGGGCCTGGCGGTCGGCGCCAAGCTCACCGCGGCCGAGTTCCTGACCGTCGACACGATTCGGATCATCGTCCTCGGGCTGGCGGCGTTCTCGGTCGGCACCGCCTCCGGGGTGCTGCTCGGCAAGCTGCTCTACCTGATCTCCGGCGGCAAGGTGAATCCGATGATCGGCGCCGCCGGCGTGTCCGCGGTGCCGATGGCGGCGCGCGTGGTGCAGCGCATGGGGCAGCGCGAGAACCCGAACAACTTCCTGCTGATGAACGCCATCGGCCCCAACTACGCCGGCGTGATCGGCTCTGCCGTCGCCGCCGGCGTCCTCCTGGCCATGGCGGCCTGAACCAAGGGAGTGGCACGGTGCCCCTCGATCCACGCGCCATCATCGCCGGCGGCGAGAACGCCAAGACCGAGTTCAAGCGTGACGACCGGACCCTGCGCCCCGAGCGCTTGGCTCGTGAGGTCGTGGCGTTCGCCAACATGAACGGCGGCATGATCGTGATCGGCGTGGAGGATGACGGCGCCGTGTCCGGCGTTACCAGGCGTAACCTGCAGGCCTGGCTGATGGACACCGTGATCGGGCGCTTCATCGATCCGCAGATCGTTCCCGACTACGAGGAGTTCGTCCTGGACGACAAGCAGGTCGCGTTAGTCACCGTGCCCGCCGGCAGCGCCAAGCCGTATGCGGTACGGCACCAGGAGCGGACCGACTACTACATCCGCCTCGGCGACACCGTGCAGCGCGCGGGTCGCGAGCAGATGGCGCGCCTGTTTCAGTCCGGCGGGCTGGTCTCCGTGGAGAAGATGCCGGTGCACGGGAGTTCGCTGGCCGATCTCGACACGCGCCGACTGGAAGACTATTTCCTGGACGTCCTGGGCGAGGAGGCGGTGCCGGACTGGCAGCGCACCTTGCTCAACCGCGAGCTGCTGGTCGCCGACGAGTGGCGCCCGGAGGTGCGCACCTGCTCGCATGCCGGGATTGTGCTGTTCGCACGCGAGCCGCGCCGCCGGATGCCGCAGGCCGGGATCCGGCTGCTGGTATTCCCCGGCACCGACATGGACTACGATGCCAATCTGGACGAGGTGCTCGACATCCCCTTCGTCGGCCTCAAGGAGCGCCGGGAGCGGGAGTTCATCGAGCAGTCGCTCCCGAACCGCGTGCTCAGCTACCTGCAAGCGCATATCAGCCACGAGCGCCTGGAAGGAATGCGCCGGTTGCGGCACTGGGACTACCCCACCGAGGTGATCCGCGAGTTGCTGGTAAACGCCTTCGCCCACCGCGACTGGACGCGCCCCAGTGATGTGCAGCTCACGGTATACACCGACCGCCTCGAAGTGCACAGTCCCGGCTCCCTGCCCAACGGCGTTACGGTGGAGAAGGCCAAGGACGGCCTGCGCGTGCCGCGAAATTCCAATATCGTCAACATCCTGCGCGACTACGACTACATGGAGCACCGCGGCATGGGAATCCGCCGCAAGGTGATCCCTCTGACCCGCGCCCACAACGGCACCGACCCCCAATTCCACGCCACCGAAGACTACTTCAAGGTCACCCTCCACAAGGAAGCGACCCCGGCGCCGGGATCCGGGTAGCGGCATACGGCCAAGTCGCGGTACGCTCCCGGTACGGGCGGCACCATGAAGTTTCGATTCAAGAACCTCGGACCGATCAAGGAGGCCAATCTCGAACTCGGCGACCTCACCATCATCGCCGGCCCCAACAACACCGGCAAAACCTACCTCGCCTACGCCCTCTACGGCTTCCTGAAACGATGGGAATGGTCTCCCGAGGCGATCGTCCGTCTCATGCGCGAAAAAGGATTGGCTGGTATTGGTTCGATGGCGGCCGCAGCCCTGTACAAAGGACAGGCGTCCGTGCGGGCCGATCGGCACGAACTCGAAGAGCAGCGAGCGACCGTTGGGCGGTACATGGATAGCGCGTTCTCGAAGTCGGAATTGGCCCAGATGTTCAGTTCAACACAGGATAGATTCAAGGATGCATCAGTCGAGATGAGTTCCGCCCTTCCTGAAGATATCCCAACAGCGGAGATGCGTGAATCCTCAGGTACCCGCTTTCGCGTGTCCTGGGAAGACGACCAAGTCTTGGTGTCAGTAGATGCAGCGCCAGGACAGTACATGGATAGAGGTCCGGCCTTGTTCTTTCTGGAGATGCTGTACTTCAGATTTCTTTTTCCCGAACTAAAGATAGAACCATTCATATTGTGTTCGGAGCGTTTCGGGATCTCCCTGTTCTATCGAGAGCTCGACTTTACGAAGAACAAGCTCGTTGACCTGCTTCAACAGATGAGTGATGAGAGAAGCCAACTCCACACCGATCCCTTCCTCGTAATAGACCGGACGACGAGTCGATACGCGTTGCCGGTAAAGGACAATATCGACTACACGCGCAGTATTCCCGATCTCCGAGGCCAAAAGAGTGCGCTGTCCGAGCACAAACTGGCGACGGAACTGAGACGGCTGACGAGTGCATCCTACAAGAGCTCCGGTGACAGCATCTCGCTCACGTCGACCGCGCGCGGTCCGCGGCGGTTCAGCATCCCGCTACACTTGGCGTCTTCCTCGGCGCGAGGGTTGTCGGATCTGTACTTCTTTCTGCAGCACGTTGCTGGGCCCAATCATCTCCTGATCATTGATGAGCCGGAGAGTCATCTCGATACGCACAACCAGATTCTGATGGCCCGCTTGCTGGTTCGGTGCGTGCATGCGGGTCTGAAGGTCCTGATCACCACCCACAGTGACTATCTCGTGAAGGAACTCAACAACCTCATCATGCTCAGCCGCGACCTCGACGGCAAACAGGACTTGCTCAAGAAACTCAAGTACGACACTGATGATGCTCTCGATCCGGGTCGAATTCGTGCTTATGTGGCTGAGAACGGCACCTTGACCGCATGCAACGTAGACAAGTATGGCATGGAGATGCCGAACTTCGACAGCACCATAGATGACATCAATCACGCTACTAACGAGATCTCATCGCGGATTCTCGAGACCGAGGGAGAGTGAGTTACAGCCTGAACGATCAATTGGAGGCGGTCCTTCGCGCCGATCGACTACGAAGGGTTGCATCGGACCGCGTAACCATACGCGAGCGCAAAGCGAACATGTCGATCGACGTAACGGGTGTGAAATGGCGCGCCACGACGATTCGCATCGACAGGATCGGTGACCTTTCCGGGTTGCGCCGGGGCGATTGGAACCAGAAGTGTGACTACCTCATGGTGATTCACAAGGGAACCACCTACCATGCCACATTCCTCGAGTTGAAAAAGTCCTTGGACGAGGGTGCTCCCAAGCCACTTGAGCAACTGCGGCGGTCTTTGCCGTTCCTGGAATACCTGCGCTCGGTTTGCTGCGTCCACTTCGAGGATGTTACTCCGCCAGATGTCGATGTGCGCTACGCGGTGATCGGCGAGAAGGGGCAACAGCGATTCGACAAACAGTCTGTGAAGGCGAGGCCGGGACAGCCCGTTTGGACGAAGCCTCACCGCGGGATTACGGTATCAGCCTTTCTGGGGCCGACTGTTCCTCTTGAGGCGCTGGTCGGCACATAGAAATGAGTGCGGTGCCGGTTGAGCGCGACGTCCTCTCGTATTACGAGCGCTACGACGAACAGGGGCGGCTCGGGCGCGGTTCCGGGGCGCTGGAGTTTGCCCGCATGCAGGATCTGATCGAGCGCTTCCTGCCGCCGCCGCCGGGAGTGATCCTGGATGTCGGGGGCGGCCCCGGCCGCTACGCATGCTGGCTCGCTGTCGAGGGATACCAGGTCCACCTTGTCGACCCGGTACCGAAGCTCGTCGAGCAGGCGAGTGCTGCGTCGGCGGCACAGCCGGGCTGTCCGCTGGCGAGCGCCGCCGTGGGCGATGCGCGTTCGCTGCGCTACGGTCCGGCGAGCGCCGATGCCGTGCTGCTGATGGGGCCGCTCTACCACCTTACCGACCACGCGCAGCGGCTGGCGGCACTGCGCGAGGCGTACCGCGTGCTGAAACCAGGTGGCGTCCTGGTCGCCAAGGCGATCAACCGGCTGGCGTCGCTGCTGGACGGATTCTGCCGCGGCTTCATCGACGATCCGGAGTTCGTGGATATCATCCGCCGCGACCTTGCGAAGGGACAGCACCGTGGCGTGCCCGGCACCACGCGGTACTTCACCTCCGCGTTCTTCCACCGCCCGGACCAGCTCGCCGCCGAGGTCCGCGAGTCTGGCTTTCGCGGCAAGGGGCTGTTCACGGTGCAGGGGCCGGCTCAGTTCGCGCCGACCTCGACGCGCGCATGGCGGACCCCGCCCGCCGGGCCCAACTGCTCGACCTGATTCGGCTCGTGGAAGGGGAGCAAACGCTACTCGGCGCCGCCTCCCACATCGCCTGCGTCGCAGAGAAGCCGCCACAATCGGCGTGAGCGGGTAGCTCACTGAACGGGCGCGCCCAGTCCCCGGCGCTCCTGAGCGCTACAATGCTGCCTCGTCCGCCTCGAGCAGGCGCAGGCTCCGTTCCAGCGCCGACACCAGCTCGGCGCGGCTGAGTGCGGCGAGATCCGGTGCGAACGGCTCCAGGGAAACCGGCCCGGTGTAGCCGAGGCGCCGCAGCCGGGCAATCTGCTCGCGGTTGCCGATCGCGTCGTGGTGATCGACCAGTCCCCGGTCTTCATCCCTGAGGTCGGGGTTCAGCCGGTCGCGGCGCACTCCGGACGCGTGCACCATGCCCACCAGCGAGATGTCCAGGTTGCGCTTGATCGCGCGTGCGTCGTCCGGCCCGAGGTAGTGATGGAAGGTGTCGTACACGAGCCTGAAGGTGGCGCCCGAATCGGCGATCGCGCGCTGCGCGGTGAGCAGCGAGTCGAGTGACGACTCGGGAAAGCCAAGCGGCTCGACCAGGCCGGTGACGCCGCCGGCCGCGAATATCGGGCCCAGCACGCGCAGCGACTGCACGGTGTCGGAATAGGCCTCGGAGGCGGTGCGGTCGTCGGCCGGGTCGTTGTTGGGGCACAGGACTACGGCGCCGCAGCCGATCGCGCGCGCCAGCGCGACGAGCCGTGCGCTCTCCGCCGCCGCGGACTCGCGGTGCGCCGGGGAGTTGAACTTCTGCACCGCGTTGATGGTGGCGACCCGCACCCCGAGGCGCTCGGCGAGACGCCGGAACTGCTCCGCGGCGAGCTGGTCGATCTCTTCCCACTGCGGAAGGTCGTTGCGCAATTCCACCTGCTCCAGCCCGACATCCGCGGCCATCCGTAGAAATTCCGCGACCTCGAACCGGGGGCAGAGCATGCGATTGATCGCGAACTGCTTGCGGCCCATTGGCGGGCAAGGTAACCGTGCCGCGCGCCGGCCATCAACGGCCTCAAGGTCCCCACCAGCTGCCGTGACCTCCCCCAGCCCCTGGTCCACCGTCGCCGCGCTCCCCGACTACCTCCTCCTGGCGCAGACCGAGCAGCTCGCCCGCCACGAGCAGGCGTTGCAGATCCTGGTCCTCGACCACCTGCGCGAGATCGAGGCGCGCCGCCTCCACCTGACGCGCGGGTATGGCAGTCTGTTCGACTACGTCGTGCACGAACTGGGCTACACCGCGGCCGCCGCCTGGCGGCGGATCAAGGCGATGCGGCTGTGCAGCCAGACCGGCGGGGCGCGCGAGTTGCTGCAGGATGGCTCGCTGAACCTGAGCAACGCGGCGCAACTGCAGAACCTGTTTGAGCGCAGCCGCGGCCGTGCGCCGGGCGGTGCCGGAACCGGTGGTGGTCTGGGCGGTGCGCAGCGGTATGACGGCGCACCGGGGGAACCGGCGCCGGCGGCACCGATGGGCGGCGGAGAGCGCGAGGCGGCGCCGGCAGCCGGGCCGGTGCTGGACGCCGCGGCGCGGGAGGAGCTGGTTCGGCAGGCGGCCGGCAAGAGCACGCGCGAAGTGCAGCAGATGCTGGCCGAGGTGG
>JAPPGB010000158.1 GCA_028821475.1 Spirochaetaceae bacterium | reverse complement strand
TCGCAACTGATGACTATAAAACGACTTAAGAAGAATCCTGCCCTGGAACCTCGGTCTAGAGCGAGAAGACATCGACCAGTCCCTGGCATATTATCGTCGCCTTGCGGGACAGGGCCGCAGTTTGGGGGAGGCACTGTCCATGCCGGGTCTGGGCGATGTAGATTTCGATCCCCAGCGCGTCTGCCTTGAAGTCCCTCTGCCCGATTTGCGCTGAATTCGTGCTTGGTTCTATGGACAGGCTACAGTGTTTCTCCTATACTTACTGATGCGCTTCAAGTTTGACCGGCGGAAGAGCGAGGAGTTGCGACAGAATCCGAAACGTGGGATTGGATTCGAAGAAGCGCAGGAAATATTCAGGTATCCGTACTACGGAGACTGCCGATCTGACGATCCGGAGCAGTTCAGAGCGATCGGGTGGGTGACGGGACGCTTGTATTCGCTGATCTACGAAATACGAGAAGATGAAGAGGGCGAATACTACCATCAGGTGACCCTTTGGAAGTCGACCAGAGAGGAACAAAAACTCTATGAAGAAAGCAGTTGATATTCCGACCGCTGAGGCAATCGCGAGGATGGCGGATAGAGGTGAGGATGTATCGGCATATTTTACCAACAGGGGCAGCATGAAGATGCCGGTCCAGCGAGTGAATGTGGATTTTACCGTGGAGATGCTTCGCGAGCTTGACTTGGTTGCCGCGGAACTCAACATCAGTCGCCAAGCGGTCATAAAATCCTATCTTCGCCAAGCACTTGATCAGCACAACATTGCGAAGAGCAGAGCGGACAGCAACGTCCGTCAGTAGTTGCCGGTTTGGCGTGGGCCGAGGTCGGGGGAGAGGGCGTCGAGGCGTTGCAGGAGGAGGTCGTGGCGGACGCCCGCAAGCGCCGAGTCGTGCCAGGGCGACCGCGAATTCAGACGCGGTCCACCGGTGTCAGGAGTAGGGGTCGGCGGCGTCGCGCAGGCCGTCGCCGAGGAAGTTGTACAGCAGCACGGTGAGCACCACGAACAGGCACGGGATCAGCAGCCACGGCTGGCGCGACACCGCCTGGAAGTTCTGCGCGTCCTGCAGCAGGGTGCCCCAGCTCACCGCCGGCGGCTGGATGCCGAGGCCGAGGAAGCTGAGTGCGGTCTCGCCCAGGATCATGCCCGGCACCGCGAGCGTCAGCGACACGATTACGTAGCTGAAGAACGACGGCAGCAGGTGGCCGAAGATGATGGCACGCTCGCTGGCCGCCGCCACCACCGCCGCCATCACGAAGTCTTCCTCGCGCAACGACAGGAAGCGCCCGCGCACCACCCGCGCCAAGTGGGTCCAGCCCACCAGTGACAGGATCAGCGTAATGGCGAAGTAGGTGGTGAGCACCGACCACTGCCGCGGCACCGCCGCCGCCAGCCCCATCCACAGCGGAATGGTGGGTATGGAGGCGAGCAGGTCGACCAGGCGCATCACCACGCGGTCGACCACGCCGCCGAAGTAGCCCGCCACGCCGCCGAGCAGCACCCCCAGCACGGTGCTGAGCAGCACTCCCACCAGCCCGATCGACAGCGAGATGCGCGCCGCGTACAGCACGCGCGAGAACAGGTCGCGGCCGAGCCGGTCGGTGCCGAACAGGAACAGCGGCGCACCCTCCTCGTCCGGCACGAACAGGTGGGCGCGCGTCTTGAAGATCCCCCAGAAGCGGTACTCCTCGCCCTGTCCAAAGAAGCGCACCGCGTAGCGCCGCTCGCGGTCGGGTTCGTAGATCTTGCGCAGGGTGTGCGGGTGGCGTTCCACGCGCAGCCCGTACACGTAGGCGCCGCCGGCTGCATCGGCACTGCCGCTACCGGCGCCGAGCAGGCGTATGCGGTTGGGCGGGGCACTCAGGTAGTCGGGAAAGCGCGTGCTCACCCCGTAAGGGGCGACAAAGTCGGCGAACAGCGCCACCAGGTAGATGGCCGCCAGCAACGGTCCGGCCACCACGGCCAGCCGGTGGCGGCGGAATTTCCACCACATCATCTGCCACTGCGAGGCGACGTAGTAGCTCTCGTCGGTGCGGCGCGTGGTGCGGTTGCGGGTGCGGGCGGTCACGTTTCGATCTGGTCGAACCGGATGCGCGGATCGACCCAGGCCAGCACGATGTCCGAGATCAGGTTGCCCACCAGCACCAGGGCGGACAGCACCATGATGAAGCTGCCGGCCAGGTACATGTCCTGCGCCACCAGCGCGCCCAGCAGCACCGGCCCGGTGGTGGGCAGGTTGAGCACGATGGAGGTGATGGTGGCGCCGGAGATGATGCTCGGCAGCAGCCAGCCGATGCCGCTGATGATCGGGTTGACCGCCAGCCGCACCGGGTACTTGAACAGCAGGTGGCGTTCGCTGACCCCCTTGGCGCGCGCCGTCACCACGTACTGCTTGCGCAGCTCATCGAGCAGGGTGGCACGCATGATCCGGATCAGCGCCGCCATCCCCGCCGTGCCGACCACCAGCACCGGCGCCCACAGCCGCTGCAGCATGTTCCACACCCGCGCCAAGCTCCACGGCGCGTCCACGAATTCGGGCCCGAACAGCCCGGTGATGGCCACGCCGAAGTAGCGGAACGAGATCCACAGCAGCACCAGGGCGAGCAGGAAGTTGGGGATCGCCAGCCCGGCGAAGCCCCAGAAGGTCCAGAAGTAGTCGAAGAACGAGTACTGGCGCACCGCCGAATACACGCCGATCGGCACCGCCACCACGTAGGTGAAGATCAGGGTGACGATCGCCACCAGCAGGGTCATCCCGAGCCGTTCGCCGATCACCACCGATACCGGACGGTCGTGGGCGAACGACCAGCCCAGGTTGCCGCGCGTGACGATGTTGCGTATCCACGTCAGGTAGCGGGCGTGCACCGGCTGGTCGAGTCCGTAATACGCGGCCAGGTTGGCGACCTGCGCCTCGCTGACCCGGTTGCCCTGCGCCTCCAGCGCGATGACGTAAGAGCTGAGATAGTCGCCCGGCGGCAGCTCGATGATCATGAAGCTCACCGCCGAGACCAGCAGCAGGAGCGGCACGAACGCCGCCACCCGCCGCGCGATGTAGACCAGCACCCGCGCGCGGCGGCGCGCCTAACGCCGCCGCTCGGCCGGTGCGGGGTGCGCCGTCAGTTCTGGTAGAAGAGCTGCTCGGCGCTGTAGATCACCCACTGCGCCACCCCTTTGGTGAACACGTTGTCGAGGTCTTTGTTGACGATCAGCACGGTGCCCGGATTGTAGGTCGCGTTGATCTGCGGGATGGTGTCGTAGAAGGTCTGCTGGTAGCGGTCCACGATGTCCTGGTCCCACGGAATGCCGGGGCCGATGGAGATGCCGAGGTCGTACAGCTCCCGGAACCAGGCCGGCGGCTCCTCGCCGGCCTCGCCGCCGGAGTTGTACCACTGGTTCCACAGCGGAATGTGGTGGATCAGGTGATGCCGGGCGTGGCCGAACGCGTGCAGCGTGGTGGCCTCGTTCCACACCGTGTCGATTTGCAGTTGATTGGCATTGCGGTGCTCGAACAGCAGGCCGATCTCCACCACCTTGAGGGTGGTGAACACGCCCACCGCCTTGTAGTGCTCCGCGATCAGCTCGTTGGCCGGCACCGTGTCCGGCAGGTGCGCCGCCACTTCCAGGTTGATCTCGAAGCGCTCGCCGTCGGGGCGCAGGCGCCAGCCGTCGCGGTCGCGCTCGTCCAGGCCCACCTCATCGAGCAGCCGGTTGGCTTCCTCGGGGTTGAACTCCGCGGGTATCCACTCCGGCGGCGAGGCGAACCCGTAGTACACCGCCTCGATGATCTCGTCGCGGTTGATCGCCAGGTTGAGCGCACGCCGGAAGCGCAGGTCATCGGCGAGTTCGCGCCACACCGGGTCGTCGTAGCCGAAGTTGAAGGCGTGCACGACCGGGTTGTACGGCACGCCCGAGGCGAGCGCCAGGTATCCCTTGTCCTCGTTCTCGCGGTACAGCGGCAGCGACGAGATCTTGGCCAGCTCGTCGGCCAGGTCCACCTCGCCGGCGATGATCTTCAGGTTGGCGCCCTCCGGCCCCTCCACCTTGGTGCTGACGATGCGGTCGATGTAGGGAAGCTGGTTGCCGGCCGCGTCCACCTTGAAGTAGTAGGGGTTGCGCTCGAACACGGTCTGCGTGGGCGTGCTGCTGGTTACCACCCACGGGTGCAGCACCGGAACGTCGATCAGGTCCGGTGTCTTGCCCTCCCACGGGGTGAGCATCTTGAGGTTGAACAGCCGCGGCCACTCGTCGGCCAGGAGGTCGGCGGCGGCCACCTTGGCGGCCAGCTCGTCGGCGTCTGCGTAGTCGGCGTGGAACTGCGCCAGGTAGTGCTTGGGCTGCAGAAACAGCGTGTAGTCCAGCCACGGCTTGTTCACTTCGTCCAGGAAGCCGGGCGTCGGCTCGCTGAACGTGATGCGCCACGTGTAGTCGTCGATCACCTCGAACCGGTACACGTCGCCGGTCGGGGCGAGCCCCGAGCGGTAGCGGCTGGCGATGTTGGGCGTGAGCTGCTCGTTGTGCAGGACGTCCTCGTGGTAGAACGCCACGTCCTCGGTGGTGAGCGGCTCGCCGTCCGACCAGCGCATGCCGCGCCGCATGTGGAAGGTGAAGGTGGTCTTGTCCGGGCTGATCTCGTAGTTCTCGAACACGTTGCCGGTGAGCGGATGCTCCATGCTGATCCAGCCGGGCCGCGACAACATCGTTTCCAGGGTCATGAAGTACATCTCCGGCGCGAAGTTCGGCGCCAGGTTGATCAGCCGCACGGTGCCGCCGTAGCTGCCGATCTTCAGCTCGTCCAGCATGCCGTCCGGCGCCGCGCTGCGTTCGCTTGTCAGCACCAGCGGATTGTCCGGCAGCCGCTCGTGCACCGGCGGCAGCTCCCCGGCCGCCACGCGCTCGGCCAGCATCGGCGCCTCCTGGCCGCTCGCCAGCACCCCGCCCACCACGAGCAGCGCCACGGCCACCAACGTCATCGAAACATTCTTCAAGGGTAATCCTCCTCTCGTCTATCGATCCTTGCGTACACTGCGGCGACGCCCAGCGTCAAGCGCCGATGGCACCCCAAGCGCGCTACGGTGATGAGCCCGCCTGTGCCCGCAACCGGTCGCACCGGCGGCGCATCTCGGCCAGAAACTCGGATCAGTGGCGCCAGAAGGCGCGGGTGAGCAGCAGCAGTACGCTGTAAATCTCCAGCCGCCCGGTGAGCATGGCGAAGCTGAGCCACCACTTTACGGCGCCGGGGTAGAAGGCGTAGTTCTGTGACGGTCCGATGGCGCCGAAGCCGGGGCCGATGTTGCCCACGGTGGCCAGGCCGGTCGTGAGTGCCGTGGTCAGGTCCGGACTGAAGCCGGCCACCACCAGGGTGGTCACCAGTACCAGGCCGATGTAGAGGAAAAAGAACACCGCCACCGGATAGAGGATGTCCTTCTTTACCCGCCGGTCTCCGATGCGGAGCGTGAAGATGCCCTGAGGGTGAACCAGGAAGCGGAACTCGTTCAGCGCCTGCTTGAACAGCGCGGTCAGCCGGATCACCTTGATGCCGCCGGTGGTGGAGCCGGCGCAGCCGCCCACGAACATGATCACCAGCAGCACGCCGCGCGCCAGGGTCGGCCAGTCGTCGTAGTCGGCGGTAGTGAACCCGGTACCGGTGAGCAGCGAGGCGGCCTGGAACGTGGCGAAGCGCAGGCCCCGCCCCAGCGACTGGTAAGTCACGCCGGTAACCGAAAGGGTCACCAGCGCCGCCGCCAGCACGTAGATGCCGATGAAGACGCGCAGCTCCAGGTTGCCGAGCAGCTTGCCGGGACGTCCGCGGACGACCTGGAAGTAGAGTGCAAAGTTGACCGCCGCCAGCAGCATGAACACGGTCACCACCACGTCCACGAAGGCCGAGTCGTACGCGCCTACGCTGGCCGTACGCGGCGAGAAACCACCGGTAGCTATGGTGCTGAAGGTGTGGGTGAGCGCATCGAACAGCGGCAACCCGGCGGCCAGCAGCAGCGATGCCAGCATCACCGACAGGCCGAGATAGAACAGCCACAGGATCTTGGCGGTCCCGGCGACCCGCGGCGTGAGCTTCTCCAGCGTGGGGCCGGGCGTCTCCGAGCGCATCAGCTTCAGGCCGCCGATCCCGAGCCGCGGCAGGATCGCGACGGTCAGCACCACGATGCCCATGCCGCCGAGCCACTGGGTGAGCGAGCGCCAGAACAGGACCGCCCGCGGCAGCGACTCGATGTCGGTGAGCAGCGTGGCTCCCGTGGTGGTGAACCCCGACATGGTTTCGAAGAAGGCGTCGGTGTAGCGCGGAATGCTGCCGCTGAGCACGTAGGGCAGTGCACCGAACGCGGTCACCACCAGCCAGCTCAGCACCACCACCAGGAACCCGTCACGGGTCAGCAAGGCGGTGTCGCGAAAGCGGCGGCAACTCAGAAACCCGCTCAGCGCGCACACCATCGCCACGCCCGCGGCAACCGCGAACCCGAACATCGCCCGCCCCTCGTCGTGGAGCAGCGCAACGGCTATTCCGGAAGTCATGAACAGTCCCGCCAACAACAGCAGCGCGGACACGGTATAGACGACAGCCCCGGCGCGGTGCCGGTGGTCGCCCACCGGCGTCAGCGCGCGCAGGTGCGGCGGCGTGGTGGCGGGATTCATGGTGGAGCGATGGTCGCCGGCAGGGGCACCGAGATGCGTCCGCCGGCCGCGGGCGCGAAGTCGGCGGCGGCCGCCGCTACGCGGTTGCCGGCGGCGTCGAGCACCTGGGCGGTGTAGCGCGCGCGCTGCGGCACCATGTTCCGGGCTTCGATGATGACGGCATCGCCCGAACGCCATCCCCGCACCTGGTCGAGGGTCTCCAGCGCGCCAACCCAGTCTTGCTTCGGCGTGTCTCCGAGACGGTAGGTGATGCCGCCGTAGCGGGCCAGGATCGGGTCGACGTCGAGCGCCTCGGCGAGCATGTACATGCTCAGGATGGCGCCGTACTTGGTGGTCCAGTTGCCGCGGTAGGGCCAGGCCGGCAGCACGTCCTCGGTGCCGCCGCCGAGGCAAGCGGCGTCGAACCGGGTGTCCGGGTTGAAGGCGTGCTGCGCCGGCACCCGCGCCTCCGACTGGTAGTGGGCGTTGAGCCAGCGCCGCTTGTCCTCGGTCAGCGAACTCTGCACGCCCTGGTGCAGCAGCGCGCGGGCGCGCTCGAACCACTCCACGGTGCCGGTGTGCCGCCACAGCCGCAGCAGCTCGGTGGCGCCCTGGGCGTATACCAGGTTGTTGGTGGAGTACTTGATGTCGACGGTGGTGCCGCCCACGGTACGGTAGTCCCAGCGCCCCAGCGGCAGATGCTCCAGCCCGTCGGTGCACGCGTTGAAGTGGTACTGCCAGCTCCCGAACCAGCTCGCCGCCACCACCGCCGCCGCCAGCCAGCGCGCCTCGCCGGTGGCCGCGTACAATTCGTTGTGGGCGGCCAGCAGGGCGTGCCCCTGGCGCTTGTCGATGTTGTAGAAGTCCATCTCGGAGCCGGCGAACACACCGAAGCGCTCCATCAACCGCAGCGCCAGCTCGCCCAGCACCACGGCGTAGTCGAGGTAGCGCTGCTCGCCGAGGTAACGCGCGGCCCTCACGTAGGCCCAGATCAGGTAGATGAAGTTGGTGGCGCCGCGCTCGCTCGGTTTGGTGAACCGGATGTCGGCGGCGCGGGTCCGGCGCTCGGTCCAGCGCGAGCGTTCCCAGTAGAGCAGTTGGATGCGGCGTGAGGCAGGCTCGGCGCTGGTGCCGTCGATGCGGCCCGGCACGTCGCCGTCCGGGAACAGCCCCATGATGCGGTCCAGCGAGCCGCGCACGGCGGCGATCCAGCTCACCGGAGGCTCGCTGCCGTGGTTTCGCAGCCGCTCGGCGCAGCGCAGGTACCAGTACAGGCCTTCCCCCAGCGGTCCCATGTCGATGCGGCCGGGGTCGTAGTAGGTGCCGAAGGTGTCGGCCAGCCCGGCGTGGTTCTCGTGGTAGGTGGGGTAGAGGATGCCCAGCGGCGACCGGCCGTGCTCGGCGAAGAAGTCCATGGTGTCGACCGCGACCCGCACTGCATCGGCGTCGTCATGGCGCAGGCCGTGGTCCAGCGCCGCGTGCGCCGCCAGCCCGGCCATGCCGGACCACGAGAAGCCGACGAAGCGGTGGAGGTACTCCTTGGGCAGAAACCGTCCCCCGCCGGTGGGCGCGTCGCCGTACACCCAGCGGCCGACGTAGAACACGCGGTAGGTGCGCCCGCCGCGTGCGATCTCCTGCATCAGCCCGTGGTCGTCGAGCAAGGTGCGCAGGCGCAGTTCATAGTCGGCGCCCAGGGTGTGCGGGGGATTGGTGGGCGACACCGGGTAGAGCAGGCGCCATGCCGCCGACAGGGAGTCGCAGTAGCCGGGCCGGAACACGGTACCGGTGCGGCGGGCGGCGGCGTACAGGTAGAGCGTCTTGGCGTAGCAGGCGCCATCTTCCAGGGTGAGGCGTTCGTCGCTGTCGAGCAGCAGCCGGCGGCCGAACACGGCGGACTCGGGGAGCTGGTGCACGGCCTCGTAACGACCCGACGCCGGGTCCGCCTGCAGGCGGACACTCGCCGCCGGCTCGGCAGCGCGGCGCTGCGGTTCGACCCAGCCGGCGTACACCCACTTGGCGTCCTCCACGCTGAACGCGCCCGGCACCGTGGAGGCCGCCTCCGGGAAGTCCTCGCCCAGGTAGTGGCACGCCTCCGCGGTGGGGTTGCCGTCGTAGAGCAGGCCCGGGTGCAGCGTATAGCGGGCATCGGCGGCCGCGATCGGCAGGCGGCTGGTGAGGCGCAGCTTGACGCCGCTCAGCGTCTCGCCCCGGTAGCGCCACGAGAACGCCACGCGCCACAGGCCGGCCCCGGCCCGCGTGGTGCCGCTCCTCCCGTTGCCGTCGCCGAGGCCGTCGCTGTGACCGGCGGCGCACGCCGCCACGGCAGCCGTGCAGTGCAGGGTGCCGGCTACTCGCCCGGCGGCGCGGTCGTGAATCTCGAACACGCAGCCGGCGCCGCCCGCTTCCTGGCAGGCGGTTACCGTGAAGCGCTCCGGGAGCAGCGTCTCGAAGTCGAAGTTGCGGGCGCGGTCGCCGGCGGCGTCGACGCGCCGCGGCTCGGCCGCGCCGTCGGTCTGGCGGATGTCGTCCACCAGGATGAAGCCCCAGTCGTCCTCGGGGTAACGCGGCGCCGCGTGCCAGCCCCACGGCTCCACGGCCGCGTAGTCGAGGATCTGCAGGTAAGCCTGGCGGCCGAGGAACTCGGCCACGTCCCAACCGCGCCGCACCAGCTCCAGGTTGCGCTCGCCGGTGGCGGTGCGCACCCGCCGCCAGCCGTCGTCGCCCCGCACGTAGAGGTTGAGGCAGGTTACGTCGGCGAAGTCGCCGCCGCCGATCAGGAAGTCGATGCCGGCGCCGGCGATGGTGAACACCTCCGATTGCAGCTCCCCGATCAGGGTGCCCAGGTTGCGGTTCTTGCTGTTCACCAGGCGCCGCCCCTGGAAGCCGGTCACCGCTCCCTGGCCGGGGAACGCCCCGCGCGCCGGCTGCATCCCGAACGCCGTCCCGTTGGGGCGCACCTGCGTGGTCTGATGGGTGTTGAACGGCGCCGAGCGCGGATCCCAGGTCCCGGCCACCGGATGCCAGCCCCGGTACCGGTTCTGGCGAATGTCGATGCCCGCCGTCAGCTCGACGGCCGCCGGCGCGCCGCCGGCTGCGCTGTCCTGGCCCGCGTATCCTGTGCCGGCGGCGCCAATCAGCCAGCGGAGTACCGCCTTCGCGGCCATTAGAGTGCGTTCCCGTTGCCTGCGAAGGCGAAGCACCGGCGCTGCCGGGCAGCGGTGATCGACATCGTCGCCATCAGACCATGGCCGACAGCGCGATGGTCAGCGGCGCTCCGGGTGTGATGGCGACGGCTTCGGAGAAGGCGAGGGTGGCGTCGTCCTGCCGGAAGGCCACGCCGGCACCGCCCACCTGCACGCCGGTCGCGGCGCCGCCGGCCGCGCCCACCAGCCGGTCGCTGGAAAAGGTCGACAGGCGCAGCTCGCCGGCTGCCGCCTGCAGGCGGATCTCGGTCGCATCCAGCACGCAGGTGCCCCAGCCGGAATCCAGGCTCCAGAACGCGGTGTGCGGCGTGTCCGCCACCTTGGGGCTGAAGCCGACGTGGCGGCGGACGGCGTCGAACTCGAATCCGGACCAGGCCAGCAGGAGCGCGAACGCGGCCATCGAGCGCGCGTAGTTGCTGCCGCACTCGATCTCGTTCCAGGGGTTGCGCCTGGTGCCGTCGTAGCGGTCGCGCACCGCCTGCACCATCGCCAGCCCCTCCTCCAGCATCCCCTCCTGGATCAGGTGGCCGGCGGCCTGGTACTCGAAGCCGTGCATGGTCTCCTGGGCGTAGGTCACCGGAACCACCGGCAGCGCGCGCGGGTAGGAGCAGATTACCGTGCCCGCCTCGTCGTCCAGCCCATACAGGCGCGCCGGGTTGAAGTGTTCCCGCAGCGAGCGCATGAAGTTGTGGCGGTAGATCGCCGCCAGCGCGGAGCGCGTCTGCTCACGGTCGAACACGTCGCCGATGCCGCAGATGTTGGCGTGCCACTGCGCGAGCACCTGGTCGATCGCGCAGCCCTCCGCCACCTGGTACTTGATCTCGCCGTGCTCGTGGTCCCAGTAGTTCCAGACCTGGCTGCGCCCGCCGCGGTAGTTCTCCTTGCCGTCACCGGCAGCGTACGCCTCCAGGATCGACCGGTCGGTGAGGTCGATCTGCTGCTGGTAGTACTCGCCGTTGAACAGGTTCCGGTCGGTCCACTCCTTGCCGCGCGCGAACAGCGCCCGGTACTCGGCCGCGGTGCCGGTCTCGCCGAGGTGCTCGGCCATCTCGGCGCCCGCCGCCAGGGCAGCGAGGTAGAATCCGTTCAGCCAGGAGTTGGGGCCGAACAGCTCCATGTCCAGGGTGTGGTGCTGGCGCCCCTCCAGTACGCCGTCGCGGTCCGCGTCCCAGCGGTCGGGGTTGCTGTCCGCCCAGGCGAACGAGATGTTCCGCTTGATGGTGTCCCAGTGGCCGCGCAGCCACTCCGAGTCGCCGCTGATCTTCCACTCCCGGAAGGCCTTGATCACGCCGCCGAACTGGCCGTCGGCGCACGGCCGGAAACCGAGCCGTTCGCGCCCGAGCGGCAACTGCAGGCGGAAGGTCATGCCGCCGTCGGGGCCGGCGTTGTAGCGGAAGTCGGCGTCGCGCATCGAGCGCTCCAGGTCCGGGAACAGGAACGGCAGCGCGTAGGCGTAGTTCCATACGTGGGTGCAGCTCCCTTCGCAGCAGCCCTGGTCGACGCGCACCCCCTCGAAGCCGTAGAAGGTGCCGTCCTCCAGCCGCAGCACGGTGGAGCTGTTCAGCACCGACAGGGTGGCGGCGGCGGCGTCCAGCACCGCCGGCGGCACGCTGCTGGCGTACAGCGCGTCGCGGAACGCCAGGGTCTGGTCCCGCAGCCGCTCCCACTCGCGCAGGCAGTAACCGGCGCTGGCCGCCGAGTCGGCGAAGCGGGTCGCGTACCAGTTGCGCCACTCGCCGGCCTCGAACTCCGGCGGCGGCGCGTCGCGCTGTTCCTGTTCGACCCCCACCGGGTGCCAGTAGTTCACGCAGTTGGGGAAGCTCCAGGCCAGCACGAAGCGCACGGCGCGCGTCGTTCCCGCGGCTACGCCGATGCGCGCCGCCAGCACGGCGGTATCATCGCGTCCGAACCCGCCGCCGGCGCCGGCTGTCGGCTCCGCGTAGCTGCGGTTGACGAACCCGCCGGGCGTGGTGAAGTCGTGCCAGTAGATGGTGAGGTCGTCGAACCAGGCGCCGCGGAACCAGTACTCCTGGAAGCTGACGTCGGGGCAGTCGGTGGCGACCGTGAGGTCGCCGCAGCCGGGGTGCTCGGCGGCGACGCCGGTGGTGCCCAGGGTGAGAAGCTGCGTGGCGCCGTCGCGCCGGGCGCGGTTGACCGACTTGCCGGGGCCGGCCGGGTTGGTGACCGCCAGCGCCACGGTGTAGTGGAGGTCGTCGTCGCCGGTGTTGGCGATCTGCACCTCGAAGCAGGCGGCGGGGATGCTGGAGTCGCCGGAGTTGCCGGGGATGAACGGGTTGAAGGCGCGCAGGGAGACGGCGCCCGGGAACCTGGCGTCGGCGAACGACAGGGTGGCGACCGGAAAGGTGCCCTCGAACTCCACGCCGGCGAAGTGCGGGAGGCCGCCGAGCGAGGCGCGCGTCGGGCCGAAGCCGTAGCTGTGCAGCCAAGTCGAGCGCAGGCTGCCGGACAGCGGCCCGGGCAGGTCGCCGTGCAGCACGCGCGCATCCACCACGTCGCCGTCGCGCTCCGCTTTCACCGCGAAGTGGCTGAAACCGTTTACGCTGCCCTTGTTGGGGCGGTTGAAGATCTCCCAGTCTATCAGCCGGCCATTGCCGGCCAGCCCGATCGAGCCGGTGCCGATCCCGCCGAGCGGGAACGAAATCTCGTTGAGCTGGTCGCCGCGGTAGGTGAAGTGCGCGCGGGTGGATTCCCTCAGCCGATGGTTGCTCATTACGCGGGCATCGTGGAGACAGACCGCGCCGCCGGTCAAGCTCGGATCGCCGGTGTTATCGCCCACTTCCCGGGGCGGCGCTCCCCCAGCCGTTGCGACGGCAACCGCTCGCGGGTTGCGCACGGCCGCGCGCGGATCCTGGCGACGCGAGTGACCACTCGCACCGCGGGCAAGCGCTTCGGCGGCTCGCGCCTCCGGGGCCGGGTCAGGTCGGCCTGACCGTTGCCTCGACTTCGAATTCAGTCCCGGCGCCCGCGACGGAGTGCGTCCACGAGTGCCAACGCCTCGCGCATGTCCGCCGCATCCTCCTGGTCTGCCCCCTCCCGGTTCTGGGCGAACGTCCCCAGCACCCGCTCGGCCTGGTCGATTTCGCCGCGCGCGGCGTGCGATCGGATCAACTCCGCCGCCAGCGCCGCGGAGGTCCGGTTCTCACCCCAGGCGGACTCGATCAGATGGTGCGCGGCGGCCGCGTCTCCCATGGCGCGCAGCTCGGCGGCGTCGCGGACCGCGGCAAGAGCGGCGTACTGCGGGTGCGCGGGCAGGGTGACGCGAAAGTAGGTGCGGCCATCGTCGAAGTCGTAGCGCGGCGCCGGGGACCCGTTGGCCGCCATCGCGGCCGCTACCTTGCGCAATCCGGTGAGGCGGGCCTCGGCGAGTCCGATCTCCTTGAGGAATTCGCCGATGCGGCGGTTGCGGGCGGGCACCGTGGGGATGGAGGAGTGCGGTGCGAAGTGCTGCGGCTCCAGGCCGGGCACCGGGCCCGGATAGCTGACGACTTCCAGGCGATCCGGGTACAGGTACACCTTGGTCGGATCCGGCACGTCCGGCCCGTAGCCGCGGTGATACAGCGCGTTCACCAGCGTCTCGCGCAGCGCCACCTCGGGATAGGCACGCCAGCGGCGCGCCTCGATCCGGTCCGGCTCCTTGCGCAGGTGGACCGGCGAGCGCCCGTACAGGTAGCGGAGGCAGTTACGCACCTGCCGCGCCAGCCCGCCGCGAAACTCCTGCTCCTCCTGGACGTCTCCCGTGCCGCCCGCGGCGAACAGCGCGCAATCGATCCAGGCGCCGCGGAACCAGCGCGTCGGTTCGGCTGCGAAGAACAGCAGCCCGACGTTGCGCGGCACGTCGTGGTCGTTGACCCGCATGGTGATGCCCATGCGGCGGTAGATCTCCACCGCGTCGTTTTCCTCGATGAGACCGCTGCCGACCTCGTGCAGGTGCTCTCTGACCGCCATTTCGTGCAGGTCGGTGAGTCCGGCGTCCACGGCCCGCCGGTCGTCCCACGGCACGCGCGCGGTCTGCCCGATCAGTTCTCGAAGCAGTCCCCCCCGCTGTTCCGCGTCTACCGTGTCGGCTCCGAGGCGCAGCCAGTAGCGCAGCGGTCCGCGGGGGCCGTCCGGCGCCCGATGCGGGCGCACCTGGCTCGCCGGCGCCCATACGACCAGGATGTGCCGCCCGCTCACCAATTCGGGCGAAAGCAGCGGCTGGTACTGCGGATCGAGGCGGCTGCAGTTGCCGCGCAGCCACCTCTGCGCCGCCTCCAGCTCGGCGGGAGAGAGCCCTTCCGGTGGCAGCCTGGCTCGTCCGTCGTGCTCGGCGACGCCGATGACCACGTAGCCGCCGTTCAGGTTGTGGTAGTCGTTGGCGAATGCGCAGATTGTCTTCAACACCTGCGGCCCGGTCGTGTCCGCATCCCAGGTGGCCTTGAATTCGACCCGCACCCACTCCACGCCGCGCCCGTGCAGCAGGTTGGCGAGGTTGACCGGGAGCGTACTGCTCACGGCGTCCCCGGTTGGATCAGCGCGGAGGTGTCGAGGACGAATCCCACGATACCCATCACTTTAGATTGGGCATGTGCGATACTCAAGGATTGGGTTGATGATGCCTCGGCAAAGGACATAGCATCGGGGGCGTGTCAGCAGAAGATTCCATTCGTTCCGCGTTCGATTCGCAGTACCAAGCCGGCCTCGACATGCTGGAAGCGGCGGTGCGGGCCTGCCCCGACGACTCCTGGGACAGCTCCGCCCACGTCAACCGGTTCTGGCACATCGCCTACCACACGCTGTTCTACGTGGACCTGTACCTGTGTCAGACCGTGTATGAGCACGTACCTTGGCGCGATCACCGCGAGGATGCGCAGAATCTGCGGCCGGGCGTGGCGCCTTACTCCCGCGGCAGCATCCTCGAGTTCCTGGCGTATTGCCGCGAGCACGCGCGGCGCCAGATCGCAGCGCTCGACCTGAGCTCCGATTCGGGTTTTTCCTGGCTGCCGTTCGGCCCGGTGGAGCGGTTGGCCTACAACCTGCGCCACCTCCAGCACCACACCGGCCAGCTCAGCGAGCGCATCCGCCAGGACACCGGCGACGGCGTCGGCTGGGTCGGGCGCGGCTGACCTCGCTTCTTCGCCCGGTTTCCGGCCACGTGGTTGCAACGCCGTGTGGTCATGAAGCGGGACACCGGGTACCATTGCGGGCAGCGTGAACGAGAGGACGGTCACAGGGTTCGAGAGCATCGTGCAGCGGGTCGGCGAGTTGCCGGAGGCACTGCGCGGGCTGCAGGACGTGCTGCTCGCCAATCTCGCGATGATCGCCGAGATCCCGGCGCCCACGTTCGGCGAGGCGGCGCGCGCGGCGTTCGTGCAGGAGCGGTTCGCGGAACTCGGCTACTCCGACTGCTCGATGGACGAGGTGGGCAACGTGGCCGGCGTTATGCCCGGCAGCGAGAACGGCGCCGCCGACCGCAACATCCTGCTGGTGGCGCACACCGACACGCCGGTGGCCGCGACCGTCGACCACACGGTGATGGTGCAGCCGGAGCGGGTGATCGGTCCCTCGGTGGCGGAGAATTCCCTCGGCCTGGCGGTGGTGGCGTCGCTGCCCGCGGTGCTGGAGCGGCTCGGTTTGACCCTGCGCTCCACCGTGCTCGCCCTGGCGTGCAGCCGCGGCCTGGGCCGCGGCAACCTGGAGGGGGTGCGCTTCTTCCTGGACCACGCCAAGCTGCCGCTGCAGTTCGGCCTGTGCGTGGAGGGCGTGCAGCTCGGGCGGCTCAGCTATACCTCCATCGGGATGATTCGCGGCGAGATTTCCTGCGAGGTGCCGGAGGAGTACGACTGGAGCCGGTTCGGGGCCGGCGGCGCCATTTCCACCCTCAACGACATCATCACCCGGATGCTGGAGATACCCACACCCGACCGGCCGCGCACCGCCATCGTGCTCGGGCGCATCGACGGCGGCACCTCGGCGAGCACCATCGCCACCCGCGCCGCGCTGCAGTTCGAGGTGCGCAGCGAGTCGGGCGCCACCGTGCGCCGGCTGCTGCAGGACATCTCGGAGATCATCGAGGAGGTTTCGTCGCAGGCCGGGGCCGATATCGGCCTGAACATCTTCGCCCGCCGGCGCCCGGGCGGCATCGCGTTCACCCATCCGCTGGTGCGCCGCACGAGGCGCGTGATGCAGAGCCTGTCGCTCACGCCGCGCCTGTCGCCGAGCACCTCCGAGCTGTCCGCGTTCATCGACCACCGTGTGCCGGCGGTCACGGTCGGGCTCACCTCCGGCGAGTCGATGGGCCAACGCAACGAGGCGGTGCGCATCGCGCCGATCTACACCGGGCTGGCGCAGCTCCTGGGCATCGTGCTGGCCATGGACGGCGGCTACTGCGAATGAGCTGGCTGGCGACCAACACCTTTCACCACGGCCAGTTCGACATCGCCGAACTGGAGCGGCGCAAGCGGGAAGCCGGGGTGTCGATCTCGCTGTGCATCCCCACCCTCAATGAGGAGCGCACCATCGGCAAGGAGATCGTGGTGCTGAAGTCGGAGCTGATGGACCGGCACCGGCTGCTCGACGAGATCGCGGTGATCGACTCCGGCTCCGACGACGCCACCCGCGAGGTGGCGCGTGCGTTCGGCGCCGACGTCTACCCGGCGGCGGAAATCCTGCCGGAGTGCGGCCATCACCGCGGCAAGGGCGAGAACCTGTGGAAGGCGATCTACCAGCTCTCCGGCGACATCATCGTGTAC
Source organism: Spirochaetaceae bacterium (assembly GCA_028821475.1). Taxonomy (GTDB): domain Bacteria; phylum Spirochaetota; class Spirochaetia; order SZUA-6; family Bin103; genus Bin103. The sequence continues at coordinate 4,874 of JAPPGB010000158.1, read as the reverse complement.
GTGGACGCCGACATCCGCAACATCCACCCGCGCTTCGTGTACGGCCTGGTGGGGCCGCTGCTGAACATGCCCGAGGTGTCCTACGTCAAGGCGTTCTACGACCGCCCGCTGGCCGAATCGGGGCGGCTGCGGCCGTCCGGCGGGGGCCGCGTCACCGAGATCCTGATCCGCCCGCTGTTCTCGCTGTTCTTTCCCGAGCTGTCGGCGCTGATCCAGCCGCTGTCCGGCGAGTACGCGGTCCGGCGAGAAGTGCTGGAGCAGATTCCGTTTCCGGTCGGCTACGGCGTGGAGACCTCGCACCTCATCGACGTCTACCATCGCTGGGGCATGGGCGCGTTCGCGCAGACCGACCTGGACCGGCGCATCCACACCAACCAGTCCACCGATGCGCTCGGGCGGATGGCGTTCGGCATCCTGCAGACCTTCCTGCAGCGGATCGACTCGCTGGAAATCATCGGCGACCTGCCGGCCCTGAACACCACCCTCAACCAGTTCATGGTCGACCAAGGCCGCCACGAGGAACTGGCCCACGAAATCCGCATCGTCGAGCGCCCCCCGATGATCGAAGTCCCCGCCTACCGCACCAAGATGGAACTGACACCGGAAACCGGCTGACTTCGTTCGGCTATCAGCAGGTGTTCGCCGGCTGCCGCGCGCGTCGGCCACGGCAGCCGGCGATCGGTCGCCGGTGCGCTACTCGCGCCAGAACAGGTGTTGGGCGTCGGCGCCCAGGTTGCCGGAGTAGTCGGCGGCCATCGGGAAGGTGGTGCGCACGTTGCCGAGGTTCGCCTTGGCCAGGACCGGAACCGGCTGCAGCCCGACGGTGCCGATGATGTACAAGTTCTTGGCGTGCAGGTCCCAGATCTGCTGCGCGAGCGCCACGAACTCGGGTGAGCCGAACCGAGTGGTGCTCACTTCGTCGACCCAGCGTTGCAGATCCTTCATCTCCTGCGGTGGTTCCTCGCCGGGCAGCTTGCCGTCGGCGAAGTCGGCCAGTGTCTTCTTGCCGGAGTCGACATCGGCCTTGGCATGCAGCCACAGCTCCCACTCCGGCGCCCACGAAAAGCCCAGTCCGCCGACTTCGGCGCGGTTCGGCTCCAGGTAGAATGCCACCTCTTCCACGGTTTCCATCTTGCGGGCGCGGAACGCGTGATCGGTGCCCTCGCCCCGCTCCGAGAACAGCGCGTTCTCCATCGGGCGCAATCCCACCTTGACGCCAACGTCTTCCCAGTACTCCTTGATCAATTCGAACGCCGCCGGGGGAACGGACAGCGTGGCCGACCACTCGACGGTGATCAGCAATGCGTCGCCATCCGGGCCGATCCGAAAGCCGTCGCGGTCGCGTTCGCTCAGACCCACCTCGTCGAGCAGCCGATTGGCTTCGTCCGGATCGTACTCGGCGTGCGCCTGCCCCCACTCCTCCTTGTAGAAGGTGGTCGACGGCAGCATGGTGGCCTGCAGCGGCGTGCCGAGGCCCAGGTAGACGGACTTGTTGAGATCGTCGCGGTCGATCGCCACCGACAGCGCGCGCCGGAAGCGGAGATCCTGGAACAGCGCCCGCAAGTCCGGATCTTCGTGGTTCTGGTTCAGCGCCAGGCCGACGTCCGCGGACAGGACGCCCGGTGCGCCGTATACGACGTAGCCGCCGGCACTCTCGTTCTGCTTGTAGAGCGACCAGTTGTCCACGCTGGTTCTCCGGAAGGCGATGTCCGCCTCCCCGGAGATCGCCTTGAGCTGGTAGGTTTCGCGATCGACCAGCGTGGAGACGATCGTGTCGATGTACGGGAGCTGGTTGCCTTCGGCGTCGACCTGGAAGTAGTAGGGATTGCGCTCGTAGGTGCGCACGGTGGTCGTGAAGCTGGTGAATCGCCACGGCATCATGGTGGGCTGTTCGATGTCTTTCTTGGGGCGCCACCAGAAGTGATAGTGGAATGCGCGCGTCCAGTCCTCGAAGCCCTCCTCCTTGGCCACCTTGTTGGCGTCCGGGTTGTGATTGATGTGCCACTTCTTCAGGTAGTGCTTGGGGTGGAAGCTGGCCCATTGGCTGCCCGGCCACGCGCCGAGTTGCACCTCCAGCACCGGGTAGGGATCGTCCATCTCGTAGCGCACCGTGTAGTCGTCGATCTTGATGACGCGCGATACCCCCGACAGGATCGCCCAGGTCTCCACGTCGGGATGCCAGTGCATGTCTTCAAACACGAACACGATGTCGTCCGCCGTGAACGGCTCCCCGTCCGACCAGCGGGTTCCCTTGCGCAGGGCCAGCGTCATGCTCTTGGCATCGTCCGCGAGTTCGTAGGAGAGGGCGAGATCGGGGATGATTCTGCCGTCGGGGGTGAACTGCAGAAGGTTGCTGTTGCCGTTGTCCACCGACTCCGCCGTCAGGTCGTTCCACGGCCGCTCATCGACCGAAAACACGTTCAACGTGCCGCCGTAGCGGCCGACCTCCGGTACCAGGTCCGCCACCGAGGGAATCTCCGGCAGCCGCTCGTCGACCGGCGGCAACTCGCCGGCGGCCACCAGCGCGGCCAGCATCGGCGCCTCCTGGTACTTGCCCGCCGGGGCAGTGGCGGCCGGTGACGATCCTTCCTCCGTTTCAGCGCCGGCAAACAGGGAGCCGGCTGCGAGAACGAGCACTCCCAGGGCCAGGAGCGGTATGCGTGCGGTCATTGCGAACCTCCTTCAGTGTCGCCGGCGGACGAGCAATCCGCCAGCATGGCTGGGTACTGTGTACCCTCCGCGTCAGTATGTCAAATGCAGCCGCGCCGCCGCCGCCGGCCTTGCCTGCGCTCGGTTATGGACTTGCGCGACCCGTCACCGGTGACCACAAGGGCGGCCGCCACGTGTGTCCGCCAGTTCCTGATCACCGAGTGGTGACAAGGGTCGCCGAGTGGTGGGGAGGGTCATCGAGCGGTTCGCTCGCCGAGCGGTGGGTTGGTTGCCGGGTGGTTACTGCTTTATCGCCCCGAAGTCGCCGCCAGCGGCGGCGCTTCCGGCCCAACCGGCCTCCCTAGGTGTCCGCGTTCCAGCGTGACGGAGCGATGCCGGCTCCGTTGCCGTCGAGGTCGCGGGGCCGGTTCTGCACGTCGAGGTCGATGCGCCGGGTGTTGGGGTCGCGGAACAGGCGGCGCGCCTCCGGCGGCAGCGTCGCGAGTTGGTCGGGGTGCCACGGGGCGACCTCGGTCACCGGCCCGGCCCATGCCGGTCGATATGAGATGGCCAGCATGCGGCGGTCGCGAGTGGAAAAGTTGGGGTAGTTGCCGTGGAACACTTTCTGGTTGATCACCACGGCGGAGCCCGCCGTGCAGGTGACCATCACCTCTTCGGCGTGGCGCAGGAAGCGGTTGTATGGGTTGGCGTCGGCATGCACCGAGAGGTGCGAGCGCGGCACCACCTTGAACGGCGAGCACTCGGGGGTGAGATCGTCGAGGTAGTAGAGCACGCGCATCAGCACCGGCGAGCTGAGGTTGCCGGAGGCGCGCGAGCCGTAGGGCAGGGCATCGGTGTGGATGGCGATGCCTGGGTGGCCGGGTTCGCAGAGTTGGTAGCTGACGGAGGTGCACAGCACCTCGTCTCCGAACAGACGCTCCAGGAACGCGACCGTGGGCGGCAGCGCGATGGTCGCCATGGTGTGCGGCATGTCGCGCCCGAGCAGGTCGTCCGCGGTCTGCTTGTGCGGCGAGTAGTCGGTGGCGGTGAGCGGCAGCGCCGCCAACTCCGCGCCGATGGCGGCGATCTGCTCCGGCGCCAGGAGGCCGGGCAGCACCAGGTACCCCTCCAGCTCCAGGCAGCGGATCCGCTCGCCTGCGGTCAGCGCGCGCCAGTCGGCGCCGGCCAGGCGCGCGCCGGCCAGCTCGCTGCGTTCGTTGGTGTTGCGGGTGTCCATGAGCGGCGGTCCGGGGCGCAGCAGGGCGAAGTCAGGTGAGCCGTTCGGCGGTGAGGTAGTAGGCGCCGGCGAGCTGGTTGCCGGCCGCGTCGATCCACCAGGAGCGGATCTGCGCGGGGCCGGCGTCGAGCGGCACGCGGAACGTCACCTCGGTCGCGCCTTCCGATACCGGCAGGGTGGCCTCGGAGCCGCCGGCGCGCAACCACGCGGATGCGGCCGGAATCGCCGCGCCGGCCGGCCAGCCGCCGTCCACGCCCACCAGCGGCGGCGCCTCGGCGGCGATGGCGAGGCCCGATTCCTCGGGCCAGCGGCGCAGCGTCAGCGAGTAGGTGCCGGCGTGCGCCGCCCGCACGTGCCAAGTGCCGCTGTTCATCACCGGCCCGCGGATGTTGGGCTGGTTGTCGGCGAACGTCCACGCCCAGTCGGCGCTGCACAACCGCATCGGGTTTTCCTCGGCGGCGCCGATGGTGAGCGGCTGGTAGCGGTTCAGGTTGCCGCCGACGCCGGCCCACCACGCCTCGTAGTGATCTCGCATGCGCGCCGCCACGCCGGGATGAGCCGCCGCCACGTCGCGCGCCTGTCCGGGATCGGCGGCGATGTCGTACAACTCGCCGCCGTTCACCAGGCGCCAGCGGCCCCACAGCACCGATGCGACGTACTTGCCGGTCCTGCCGAACGCCGGGGCCTCGTTGGGGTGGCCGTACTGCACCACCGTCATGCGGTCGGGCAGCGCCGCCTCGGTGCCGCGCGCCACCCCGGCCAGCGACACGCCGTCGAATGCCACCCCGTCGTCAACCCGCAGCCGGCACAGGTCGACCAGCGTCGGCAGCAGGTCGGTGGCGCGCGTCACGTCGGTCACGTCGCGCCCGGCGGCCCGCGCACCGCGTTCGTCCCAGCTTGCGGTACCGCCGGTTGCGCCGCCGCTACCGGATGGTGCCGCGGCGCCGCCGGCGGTCGCACCGGAGCCGGCCATCATGCTGCTCGCGCG
>JAPPGB010000157.1 GCA_028821475.1 Spirochaetaceae bacterium | reverse complement strand
TGTAGCGGGCAACTGTAAATCTCCCATTAGTGGCAACCGAAAACTGCACACATTGATTGTCGGTGTGAGTGCGCCGGTTCACGCTGTTGGCAAGACCAACAGGAACGGAGCGGAGCACAGATGCACGGATGGGAGACGAGGATGCTGCTCAGGCACTATCTGGAACAAGGTGTAACGAAGACGGAGCTGTCGCGGCAGTTCGGGGTGAGTCGGCGGACGATCCATGAGTGGATCGAGACGGGGCAGTTGGACCGGGATCTTGCGGGAGGCGGGACGCGGTACAGCCCTCGGCCAGCGGTCGAGCACAAGCTGGACTCGTACAAGGGGATCATCGAGGCGCGCTTGGAGGAGTATCCGCGGTTGTCGGCGAAGCGGCTGTATGATGAGGTCCGTGCGGCAGGCTACACGGGCGGGTACGTCCGTGTGAGGGACTATGTTCGGGCGGTGCGGCCGCGTGAGCCAGTGGAGGCGGTGGTGCGGTTCGAGACGCCGGCGGGGCGGCAGGGGCAGGTGGACTTTGCGACGTTCACGCTTCCCTGGGGCCGGCGGCATGCGCTGGTGGCGGTTCTGAGCCACTCGCGGCTGTTGTGGCTGCGGTTCTACCGTCGGCAGACGATGGCGGTTCTGATCGAAGGCCTGGAGAGCGCCTTCGGGTGGTTCGGCGGGGTACCGCGGGAGCTGTTGTTCGATCAGATGCGCTCGGTGGTGCTGTCGGACGGCCGCGTGGGCGGGGGCCAACTGGTACTGAACGCGGACTTCCTGCGGTTCGCCGCGCACTGGGGGTTCCGGCCGCGGTCGTGCCGGCCCTACCGAGCCCAGACCAAGGGCAAGGTGGAGCGGCCGATCCGCTACATCCGCAACAGCTTCTTCTACGGCCGCGAGTTCTTAAACGACGAGGATCTCAACGAGCAGGCGCTCTTGTGGCTCCAGAGAACCGCCAACGTGCGCCGGCACGGCACCACCGGGGAGCGTCCGGTGGATCGCTTCGAGCGCGACGAGCAACAGGTGCTGCTGCCGTTGGCGAGCTGCCCGTACCGGCGCCTCGGCGCCAGGCTCCCCCAACCGGCCCGGCGCCCCCTGCCCGTAGCTGTGGACGTCGAGCGCCGCCCGCTGAGCGTCTATGCGGAGGCCGTGTCATGAAGGCCGAGGCAGGCAACCGGCGCGACCGGCTGCGGGAGATGCTCGCAGACCTCAAGATGCCCGGTGCCCTCGAAGCCGTGGATGGCATCCTGGCCCAAGCGGATAGCGGCGCGGCCACCGCAGCCGAGGCCATCGAGCAGTTGTTGGACGCCCAGATCAGGCTTCGCAACAACCGTCGCCTCCAAACCGCCATGCGCTCGTCCCGGCTGCCGACCGTAAAGACCCTGGGCCAGTTCGACTTCGCCTTCCAGCCCAGCATCAAGCGCGAGCAGATCGAGAGCCTCCATGAACTCGGCTTCCTCGATCGCCGCGAAAACGTCATCTTTCTCGGCCCGCCGAGTCGGGCTTCATAATGCACACCTCTCTACGTTACTGGAAATCCAATTCTTTCTGATCCGCGTTGGCTGTTAGCGGATGGTGGGAAACTACGACCGCATCATCGAGTCCCGTGATCTGCGCCTCCGGCACCGCCCAGGGCGCCCCCTTGCAGAGTTGCCGCGCCGTAATCGTTCCCGCGCTGATGAGACGCAGAACCGTCATCGTGCTGACCCTGAGCCTGCCAGCGGTCTCCTTGAGCGTGAGTTCCCCACGTTCCCCCATCTCGCCAGGCCGGTACACGGGAACCGTATGATGGCATCGGAAGCTGCGGACCCGCATCTCCGTCCACGGGTTGCCGCGCCCGGTCCGCTTACCCAGCCGATTCAGCGTGGCCGCTATGGCGCTGTCCGGCTGCTGTCGGGCAAGGCCGCGAATAAGCTCGCCGACCTCCGCGCTGGTCCGCCATCGATGCTGCCCAGTGCGGTTGCGGGCAACACTCAGGCGGGTGTGATCGCCGCCGCGCCAGTGCAGCAGGAGTTCGATGCAGTCCTCGACCGAGGTGGCGACGATCTCTTCCAGTACCGCGCGCAGTATCCGCTTGCGGGTTTCCGCTGTTGCGCCGGGGTGCTCCCAGACCGTCTCAAGGTCGCCACCAAGCGCGAGCAGTCGCTCCTTGTCCTCGCCGGACAAGGCATCCTGCTGGACGGCCGCCGTGGCCCCCAGCCGCTCTTCCTGCCTCGCCACCTCTGCCAGCCGCTCGTTCCATCTACGTTCCAACTCCGCCGCCACCAACCGATTCTGAGGGTCCACCGCATCGTACTGACGACGCGCAAGATCCGCCTCGTAGCGCGCCTGGGTCAAGGCCAGCTCCACCTGGCGCCGCGTCTCGGCGACGTCGTCCTCGCGCATCGTCACGGCTTCCACCGAGGCCTTGATGCCGAGCGGGCTCAACAGCCGCAGCACTTCCTCGGCAACCGCCGAGTCCACACGAATGCCGCCGAACGAGATACAGCGCCGAGTCCCATGGTTGAGGTGCGCCCCGCGGCAACTGTAGCGAACGCAGTAGCCGTCGGTGCCGCTATAGGAAACATGCAAACGCCGGCCGCAGTGTCCGCAGCGCAGGAGCCCTGCCAGCAGCGCATCGCCACGGCGAACCGCGCCCCGTGTCATCAACCCCTTGCAGTTGGCGTTGTCGGCGATCAAACGCTGGTTCCTCTCGAACTCCTCCCAGGAAACATAACCCTCATGGTGATCCACGATCAACACGTCCCAGGCCTCGCGGTCCCGGCGATGGCCTCGGCTGACGCGCTTGCGGCCGTCTTCCACCGTCACCCGGCTCCCCGTTCGGCCAAACGCATAAGCCCCGCCGTACACCGGGTTCGCCAGCAGGTGGCGAATGGTATTGTAAACGGGCGGTTTCCAGACGACTCGCCGGGTCTCGCCGTCCACCGCCACCGCCGGCAGCAGCACTTCCTCCTGGCGGAGCCAAAGATGGACTTGCCGAATGCTCTGGAACTCTGAGAACTTCCGGAACACCAGGCCGATGGCCTCCTGCACGCGTCGGTCGGGATCCTTGACGATCCGGTCGCGCTGGACTTTCACATAGCCCACCGCGACGTTCAGGTAGAGTTCCCCACGGCGCGCCTTCTGGCGTAACGCCTCCAGCGAGCGTTGACGCAACGTGGACAGCTCAAGCTCCGACAGTGTCCCCTTCATGCCCAGAAGGAGACGGTCGTTGGGCAGGCGCGGGTCGTAGACGCCCTCCTCGTCGGCGAGCAGGCACCCCACCAGTCCGCAGAACTCGAGCAGCGTGTGCCAATCGCGGCCGTTGCGGGCAAGACGCGAAGCCTCCACCGCCAGGACAATGCCCACCCGTCCTTCGCAGATCGCCAGCAACAACCGCTCGAACCCCGGCCGGGCCGTGCCGCCACCCGAACGGCCCAGGTCCTCGTCGATCACCACCGGCTCGGCCCATCCCAGCTTCCGGGCTCTCACCGTCAGGCCGTACTGCCGGCGCCGGCTCTCGTGATGGTGTCTCAACTGGTCCGGAGTGGATTGACGGATGTAGACAACTGCTTGGCGAGATAGATGGTCAGACGAGATCCTATCCATCATCCCTTGCCTCCTCCGTCACCTCTTCCGCGGCGCGTTGCGCCTCGGCTTCCACCGATTCCAGCAGCAGCGTCGCCAGCAGCGGCACTACCGACTTGAGCACCTCCGGTGCGAGCACCGGCCCTGGCTCCAACAGCTTCAGCAGATCTCTCTGACGACGAATCCCGTTCTTGCCCATGTGGCTCTCCTTCGTTGGGTTTGGAGAGCGATGATAGAAGGGCGTCGACGGTAATGCGAAGCGTGCGCAGATCGGCCAGTGGAAGGCGTGGGGACTTCGTCACCGACATCTTGCCCGCTTCGGTGGCGCACATCCATGTCGGGATCTGCGCGAGCGTTCCGTCGGGCTGCCTGACAACGAACACGCTCGTGCCGCGGAATCGGTGGCGCCGGACGACCTCCACGGTCTCGCCGGCACAGGGATGGAACGGGTAGCGAATCGTTATCTCGCGACCGTGATAGCGGGCAGTATGTGGCGGGTCCGCCAGGAGTCGGGAAAACGCATCTGGCCATCAGCCTGGCCGTCGCCGCCGCCGAGTCCGGCCGTCGCGTCTACTACGGTACCCTGGCGGGACTGATCGAATCGCTCATGGACGCCAAGGCCGCCGGCGATCTCTCCCGTCGGCTGCGGGTCCTCACCCATCCCGCATTGCTTGTGGTGGACGAGATCGGCTACCTGCCCGTCACCCAGGACGGCGCCGTGCTCTTCTTCCAGCTCATCAACGCCCGCCACGAACGAGCCTCCACCGTGCTCACCTCCAACAAGGGCTTCGAGGACTGGGGCGGCGTCCTCGGTGACGAGGTCATGGCCGCCGCCCTCATCGACCGGCTGCTGCACCACTGCCACATCGTCAACATCCGCGGCAACAGCTACAGGATGCGCGAGCACCGGAACCTGATGCGGCCCGCGTCCGAGCAGCCCAGCCAAGGGGTTGCGCTATGAACACCAGGTCCTGCCGTTCCGGCACGCGAGAGGGGTTCGACTCCGGTCGCTACGCTTGTCTGTATGTTTGACGGGGTTAGATGTTCGACGGCACATTCAGGGTGTCT